>JAPKEA010000318.1 GCA_028822275.1 Planktomarina sp.
TTTACCGCTTGCGGTGGCCCCCGCGATCAAAACGGGTCGCTTGCTATTTAGGGTTGAAATCAAATTATCTGTTTTCATAAATTTTTTTGCTCTTTTTTCGATGACTTGGCCATAGACCCGTTGCTCTTAGCTCACTTTTCCGACATCTTGTAAAAAATTTTGAAGAGGTTCGAATGCAGGATACTTTGGTTACCCAAGATCTATTTAAGCGTGTTCTTTTAAAAATTTCCGGTGAGGCGTTGATGGGTGATCAAGGCTTTGGGTTGAATCCTCCAACTGTCGAGCGCATTGCGCGTGAGGTTAAGTCTGTTCATGACCTTGGTGTTGAAATATGCATGGTTATTGGTGGTGGTAACATATTTAGAGGCCTGCAAGGATCTGCTCAGGGAATGGAGCGTACGACTGCTGATTATATGGGTATGCTTGCCACGGTTATGAATGCATTAGCAATGCAAAGCTCTTTGGAAGAGCAGGGGGTCCATACTCGCGTTATTTCGGCTATTCCGATGGACCAAGTTTGTGAGCCGTACATCAGGAGACGCGCAGTTCGACATCTTGAGAAAAAACGTGTTTGCATTTTTGCTGCAGGAACTGGGAACCCATATTTTACTACGGATACGGCTGCAACACTTCGAGCCAGTGAAATGGCTTGTGAGGCTATCTTTAAAGGTACTCAAGTGGATGGTATTTATGACAAAGACCCTAACCAACACGCAGACGCAGTAAGGTACGATTCGGTGTCTTATGATGAGGTTCTCCAAAAGAGGTTAAAGGTTATGGATGCTTCTGCAATTGCTCTTGCCCGCGATAATAATCTCCCAATTATAGTATTTTCGCTGGACGAGCCTGGGGGTTTTCGGGGTATTCTGTCAGGAAAAGGAACTTACACCCGAGTTCAGGGCTAATAAACTGTGAGAGTGAGCTAATTATGACGGAAGATGACTTAGATATTGATTTAGATGATCTGCAACGTCGTATGGATGGTGCTACGGCATCACTAAGAACTGAGTTTGCTTCGTTACGCACAGGTCGCGCTAGCGGCTCGATGCTTGAGCCTGTTATGGTGGAGGCCTACGGGCAAATGACACCCATAAATCAAGTCGGTACAGTTAACGTTCCCGAGCCGCGCATGGTGACGATCAATGTTTGGGATAAAGCAATGGTTGGCAAAGTCGAAAAAGCAATACGAGAGAGTGGTTTAGGCATAAACCCTCAGTTAAATGGTACTATAATAATGCTGCCTATACCGGAATTAAATGAGGAACGGCGACGAGAGTTAACTAAAGTAGCCGCCAATTATACTGAAAACTGTCGAATTTCTGTAAGAAATATTCGACGAGATGGGATGGACAAGATTAAGAAGGCTAAAGCCGCAGGGATGTCTGATGGTGATCAAAAAATCTGGGAGACTGAGGTTCAAGGCATGACGGACGTCCAGATAAAGGCAGTGGATCAAGCTTTGGAAGTCAAGCAAGCAGAAATTATGCAGGTCTAATTGCGGATAGGACGGCTTATGGTTGAAGCAGATATCCCCGCCCAACACGTAGCCATCATTATGGATGGCAACGGAAGGTGGGCACAACAACGGGGCAAACCGCGACTGTTTGGCCATCACGCTGGCGCGAAACGTGTTCGCGAAATTGTTGCAGCTTGCCCATCTGTCGGAGTTAAGTATTTGACGGTTTTTGCTTTTTCCACTGAAAACTGGAAACGCACTCAGACTGAAGTGAGCGGTCTTATGAAGCTTTTTCGTCGTTATATAATAAAGGAATCTCAAAACCTTGTGAAAGATGGGGTTAGAGTTCGCTTCATCGGCGATCGTATAAAGTTGGACGAAAAGCTTGTAGGTTTAATGGATGAACTTGAGCTGCTAACGGCAGATAATAAAGTAGTTAATTTAACAATTGCATTGAATTATGGTGGCCGTGACGAGGTAACTAGAGCCGTTCAACGTTTGGCGCATGAGGTCGAAAAAGGTCGAATAAACGCTACTGATGTCAATGCAGAGGTATTATCTAGTTTTTTAGATACCCACGTATTACCTGATCCAGATTTGGTCATTAGAACGAGTGGTGAAGCAAGGATATCTAATTTCCTACTTTGGCAATCAGCTTATGCGGAGTACGAGTTTATTAATACGCTTTGGCCAGATTTCACTGCATCCGAATTTCGCGAATTAGTTGTTAGTTTTGGATTGCGTGAACGTAGGTTTGGGGCAGTCCTGGTATGAATGATAGTAAATGGAGTGATTTATCCACTCGTATGTCGTCCGCCGTGGTACTGCTCGCACTGTTTTCGGTTACTCTTTGGCTTGGCCCCTCTGGACTTTTGGGTCTTGGTTTTGCAGGTGCTATTATAATGCATTGGGAAATGGCTCGCATGTTTGGTCTCTCCGACCGCCGTACTCAGGTAGTTATGGCAATGGCTGCTATGGGCTGGCTTCCGATGATTTTATTTCCGACAGTTGCCGTCAATGGATTAATTTTGCCGTTCGTGGCTGGTTTTTTACCGGTTTTCATTGCTGCGGCTCTTACCCCTAAACAGCGATCGGTTTACATCGGTTATGGTATAATTATAACCGCTGGTATTACGGCTTATTGGTACATTACTATTACGCTTGGGAGCTTTGGCGTGTTAGTTCTAGCTGTTCTTGTTATTATGTCAGATATTGGTGGGTACGTTTTTGGGAGATTAGTAGGGGGACCTAAGTTTTGGCCCTCTGTAAGCCCTAAAAAGACATGGAGTGGAACACTAGCAGGTTGGCTGTTAGCTGCGACCATTGGAATGTATTTTAGCATTTATTTCAATTATATGTGGACTGTTCCTGTTGCCATTATTATAGTATTAGGAGCACAATTGGGTGATATTGCGGAAAGCTGGGTCAAGCGCCAAGTTGGTGTTAAAGACAGCTCTGGTTTGATCCCAGGTCATGGTGGCCTTTTAGATAGGTTAGATGGTTTTCTTGGGGGTGCTATCATAGCTGGTTTATTTTTGAATACGTACAGGGTTTTATGAAACGGATCTCTATATTCGGTGCGACTGGTTCAATCGGCCAAAATACGCTTGAGTTAATCAGACGAGATAAAGCTTCCTACGATGTAGTGGCGCTAACTGGTGATCAAAATATCGCTCAATTGGTTCGCGACGTGAATGAATTTAGGCCAAAGATAGTTGTCACAGCTGACACGAAACTTAGAAGTGAATTGGAAGAAGCGTTAACCAATACTGACTGTGAAGTTGCGGCGGGTTCTGAGGCTATCGCCGAAGCTGCAAGTCGTCCTACGGATTGGGTTATGTCATGCATAGTAGGATCCGCTGGATTGGTCCCAGGATTGAATGCATTGCGGGCTGGGACGACATTGGCGCTTGCCAATAAAGAGTCCCTTGTGACCGCTGGACCATTACTAACGGCTACGGCTGAGCGATTCAGTAGTAGTATTATACCTGTTGACAGTGAGCATTCTGCTATATTTCAAGCTTTATTGGGTGAAAAAATATCAAGTGTTGAGCGAATTATCATTACTGCGAGCGGTGGTGCTTTCCGCGACTGGCCACAAGCTGACTTGGCGAAAGTAACGCCGCAACAAGCGCAAAATCATCCAAATTGGAGC
>JAPKEA010000319.1 GCA_028822275.1 Planktomarina sp.
CCGGCTTTCATAATTTTCATAGACGTCCCTTCGAAGGTGCTGGCGATGTAGCGATGTCAGATAAGGCCACGGTGTTTAGAAATATACAAGGTTCACATTCCAACGGGTGACCGTCCGTGTCCGAAGTATTCGTTGCCTGAACAAGCCCCGATCATGGATTTATAAATATCAGGGGGGGTAGTTTATATACCCCCCTAAGTAATAGGGGTAGAACGGTTGGGATTTTGGGATAATCGTGTAGGTCATTGATTTAATATAATACTAATCATAATCCCAACTTTGGGATAGATTTTTTTTGGGGTAGATTATCCAATAAAATCAATGGGGTCATTTTTTTGGCTTTTTGGTGCCCAAAATTTATCCCAAGTCTCCTTTCAAGCCTGACTAACTATCCAACCTTCAACATCTATTCCACGCTACATGCGGACTTTGCCAGAGGCATGAATAGCATTTGGGAACTGGTGTTCTTTCTGCCATCTATGAGGCGTCCATACGCTAATGTCGGAAAGTTTTAAGACGTTGCTACGAGACATAAATTTTATGACAGAAACTCCTAAATTGTTGCAGTAAGTTCGACTGTCGCCACACATTAAGAATGCATAACACTGATCGTCTTAAACCGCCCCCATCATATTGGCGCGTCGTTCCGGGCAACTATGAATGAGCATTTTCCTTATATAATTTAGGCCTAATCGAGAATACCCGTCAAGCAATAATATTATTCAAACCATTGTTTTAATTGTATTTTTAATTTTATAGTTGGATTTTGGAAGTGCTATAAGTCACGTGGGATTTTGAACGTACCTTGCCCAAGCATCTAGTACGGCTTTCCGCTTTTCGAGATATTGGCCCTTTTATTAAACAGCCGCTATTCCCTTAACGCTGCCATTCACATGGTTAAAAATGCGATCAACCACCACAATTCCAAATTCAGCTTCCATCGCAGGGTTTGAATAATTTCTTTTTTTAGAACAGCACCGTTGTGGGATAGTTCATCTTTTCAAAGTCTACCCCACGCAGGTTTAGTAAACCCTATTTTTATCTTGGATTTATTTTGCAACACATACAATTTTATAACCTATGACTTCTTCACCTCGTTTTTGTCTTAAATCAGTCACAGCAGATGGAATACGCCAAGCATCTTCATTACTAAAGCGCCGAACTTGAAACATGAATCGTGGGATTCCCAAACAACCTAATTTGTGATTCATCTTTCTTCGGAGAATGTTTTATGTCAGCATCAAAGCCGTTGGCACTCTGGGCGCGGTTTGAAAAGTGTATCAAAGAGGGCTTGAGCGGTGATGCAGCAGCGGTGGGGCTCAAATTATCCGCTGACACTGGCGTATGATGGTAACGCAAGCTGCGGGAGACGGGTTTGATCGAGCCAGAACCCTAAGGGCGCCCGCTGGTTAGAAATTTAGCCTTTGTGGCAGATATTGGGCAGAGCCCAAAAGGTCCTCAGAACTGAACGCTTTATGAGAAAAGGATACAACTGAAAACCACGCAATCTTCTGGGGTGGAAAAACTAGACTTGTTGGTAAAGATGCGACAAGTATTTGCCTAGTAGGATGAAAAGTAACGCATATAGAAGATATGTAGTTGGCAATCTATCCTGCTTGACGGTTTGGCTGACCTATTTAAGTAATTTTCAAGAGAGATTAACAACATGGAAAAGAGACGAGTAGGTAAGACACAGCTTGAAATAGATGTTCTTGGTCTGGGCGGTGCCCCACTTGGGGGTAATTTCGCTGATCTCGATTATGCGCAGGGAGTTGAAATTGTTTCGACTGCACTTGATGCAGGCATGTCCTATTTTGACACGGCGCCGTGGTATGGGTTTGGGCGCTCAGAACGTCTGGTAGGCGACCAATTGCGCGGAAAAAATTTCATACTGTCTAGCAAAGTGGGAAGATTACTGGCTCCCGGTGCTGTCAATAAGCCTATGGATTTTGGTATGATTGATCCACTGCCGTTTCATCCTGTTTATGATTACTCTTATGATGGTGTAATGAGGGCTTTTGAGGATGGTCTACAAAGGCTTGGTTTGGATAGGATCGATATTTTGCTGGCCCATGACATTGGAACTTTTCAGCATGGTGATGATAACGCGAAGCATTTCAAAGACCTGCAGGACGGCGGCTATAAAGCTATGAATGAATTGCGCGCTGAGGGCCGTGTGCAAGCAATTGGGCTTGGTGTGAACGAAAACCAAGTATGCTTAGACGCTTTGGGTATAGGTCTGTGGGATGTGTTTCTGCTTGCGGGACGTTACACACTGCTTGAGCAGACACCGCTTGATGCACTTTTCCCAGCTTGTGAAATCGCTGGAACCACTATTATCTGTGGCGGTCCTTTTAATTCGGGCGTTCTGGTTGGCCGTGGGATGTGGAACTATGACACTGCGCCAGAGACAATTGTAAAGAAAGTCCGGGCCTTGAATGAAGTGGCGGATGAATTTGGTGTCCCCGTTCCTGCCGCAGCCCTTCAATTTCCACTAGGGCATAATATCGTCTCTTCAGTTATTCCTGGTCCCCGTTCAAAAATTGAATTGGAAGAAATTCTGGCATGGCAATCATTTGAAGTCCCTGCGGCTTTTTGGGCCGCGCTACAGTCCAAAAACCTTATTCATGAAGATGCACCGGTCCCGTGCACTTCCTTATAGGGTCATCCCGTTGTGGTTTTCTAAGGGGCTAATTTGAGGCAGCACTTTGACCTCATCGTAGCAGTCTTAAAAAGTATTGTGACAACAATTCCTGCTTAACTTTTCATTTAAGTGAGTATTCAACTGGCATCAGCCCCGCATCTACTATGGGGCTTTTAAGCCGCTTTAATTCACCTCGAATCCGACGCCAGACTTTTGCCTGATGGCGCTGGGCTACCAGTTATCGTTTGTCGGCCGCCCATGTTGGATTGAAGTGGTCCTGCGAATTCGTACAGCATGCTAAGATGTATCCAACACGAATGAATGGCTACGAGAATGACAAAGTGACGGAATTTTTCAGATAAATTTGGGTCGTGACCTTTGAAGCTAAAGCTTGAATTCTGCGAAATTACAGGAAATGATTTCCAAGTGGAAAGGTTTGCTTTCAGTTTGGCTATCAACAGGCTCTTCAACAGAGTCTGAAACGCGCTGCTCTATTCCATCAAGCGCCACATCAAACGCATACAAAACAGTATTTTCAACTGCTGGTTGCTTTTGTCTGAAAAAGCTAAATCTACCTTTTTGCTTATAAAATTACGGATATCTTTTACAAAGGATACGCCGTCACGCTGACAAAATGCCTCAAGTTGAGTCGCTTATCAGACAGCCAGTCATGAGCGGCGTTGGGATGTGTATGGTGATTGTTTCCAAGCAGCCTTGATGCTTGAATTCAAGGCTCAGGAAATAATGCCGAGTGCTTGAAGCCGGCATCCAAGAATATGGCTTGTGACTGGGTGCCGGAAAAGCGTCCTGCAACCGAATTTTCGCGCAATAAGCTGGCAGGTGTCGAAGTTGCTCGAGCGATTGCATTACAAGCATCATCCTGCACAATTTCCGTCATAACCCTGAGTGACTGTCCCATCTCAAGGTCTGCGCCTGCAAGGGTGTTATCAGCCAAGGTCAGACGG
>JAPKEA010000320.1 GCA_028822275.1 Planktomarina sp.
TCCGGAAACGATTTAGCACGCTTCGCCGGTCCTCAAACCTTCATGCGCCTGCCTGCGGCCACTTCACCAGAGGGTTTAGACGTTTGTTTCATGGGTATACCGATAGATATTGGGACAAGTTGGCGGTCTGGTACCAGGTTTGGTCCAAAGCAAATTCGTCAAGAAAGCGCTATGATCCGACCTTATAATCTTCAAACTGGCGCGGCTCCGTTCGATAGTTTACAAATGGCCGATTTAGGAGATGTTCCCATTAATACCTTTTCTCTTGCAGATAATCTTAAAATTATTGAAGCGGCCTATGATAAGTTGCATGGATACAAAGCACTCCCGGCAACGATGGGAGGAGATCATTCTCTAACTTTACCAATATTACGCTCGATCGCCAAAAAGCATGGGCCTGTTGCCTTAGTGCATGTTGATGCACACGCTGACGTTAATGATGAAATGTTCGGAGAGCGCGAAACCCATGGAACTGTTTTTAGGCGGGCGTATGAGGAAGGACTTTTGGTACCTGAGTTGGTTTTTCAGGTCGGCCTACGCGGCACTGGTTACACGGCTGAAGATTTTTCTGAAGCTGTCGGCTGGGGATTTAATATTATTACGGCTCCTGAAATATGGCATAAATCACTTACGCCGTTGGGTAATGAAATTAGAGAAGCTATTGGCGATCACCCCTGCTACGTGACCTACGATATTGATAGTCTTGATCCGGCTTATGCACCGGGAACTGGAACGCCTGAAATAGGTGGCCTGACGACACCGCAAGCGATTGAGCTTATACGAGCTATGAATGGTCTCAACATTGTTGGCTTTGATATGGTCGAGGTTAGCCCTATGTATGATACTTCTGGGAACACGGCGTTAACTGCTGCAAACCTGATGTTTGAAATTTTGAGTATTCTTCCTGGAGTGGAATACCGCTAAAAAGTGAAGTGACCTAGTTTGAAAATAGTATTTTTAGCCGTTGCTGCCTTTATTATTTTGCAATTGGTTTTTCGTATGTGGCCGCTGCCGGCCGAGGCATGGCGAGCGGGAGGCATGCCTGCTGGTATGCAGTCATTGGTTAAACCGGGAGGATATTATGTCATTTCGCAGGAAGTTACTAAAGCTGATATCGAAATCTTAATACGGGCGACCCCAGGAATTAAAGTTTTGCAGCAAAACCCTAAGTTTGTAGCTGTTGTCCGCAGTGCGTTTTGGGGTTTCCCTGATATGATAGAGATCTGGAAAAATGATAGCGGGGTCCACTTGCGAGGTAACCTTGTCATTGGGTGGAGTGATTTTGGTACAAACCGTCGCCGAATTCTTGGTTGGATAGAACAATCAAAACTTCAAAAGTAATAGGATTTTGAAAGAAAAATTCTAGCTGGCTACTTGACCCTAGAGGCTACATAGGTGACCTAAAAGGATGATAGCAGAAGACACATTAGCACAGATCGTTCAAAGATTTGAGTTTCTTGAAGCGCAAATGTCCGAAGGTTCGAATGATATTGCCACGCTGGCGAAGGAGTATTCGGACCTTAAACCAGTTGTGGATGAGGTGCGGGCTTATCAGTTGCTCTTGCGGGACATAGATGATGCAGAGGTTATGCTGGAAGACGAGGAGTTGCGTGAGCTAGCAAAAGAAGAATTACTGGCTTTAAGGTCAGCCTTGCCGAAAGCAGAGCAAAGCTTACAACTTACTCTCTTACCTAGAGATGCTGCGGATTCGCGCCCAGCAATCTTGGAAATCCGTCCTGGAACTGGTGGCGATGAAGCTGCTTTGTTTGCCGCAGATCTGATGCGTATGTACCAAAGATATGTTGAGATGCAGGGTTGGAAATTTGAGATTGTTGAAAATCAAATCACTGAGCTGGGCGGGGTAAAGGAACTTGTTGCTCACATCAAGGGTGAGGGAGTGTTCGCGAAGCTGAAGTATGAATCTGGTGTGCATCGTGTGCAACGTGTTCCCACAACAGAAAGTGGGGGACGCGTTCATACCTCTGCTGCAACTGTAGCGGTTCTGCCAGAGGCTGAAGATGTTGATATTCACATTGATCCGGGAGATATTCGTATTGATACCATGCGGGCCAGTGGGGCTGGGGGGCAGCATGTCAATACAACTGACTCAGCTGTGCGCATAACACATCTTCCAACTGGGTTAATTGTTGTTAGTGCAGAAAAATCACAACACCGAAATCGTGAAATAGCAATGCAGGTCTTAAAAGCTAGGCTCTATGATCGTGAACGTGAACGGGTTGACGGAGAACGATCTGCTGATCGCAAGTCACAGGTTGGGTCTGGGGATCGCTCTGAACGCATTCGTACTTATAACTTTCCTCAGGGGCGAATGACGGACCACAGAATTGGATTGACGCTTTACCGTTTAGATCAAATTTTGCAGGGAGATCTCAATGAAATTATTGATGCGCTGACGGTTGAAGCACAGGCAATAATGCTTGCTGAATTGAATAGATGAGTTTCACAGTTCATAGTTTATTGTGGCTGGCCATAGATAAATTAAAACTTGCTGGGGTGCCTGAGCCGCAACGGGATGCGTGGAAATTACTTGCCCACGTCCTAAATATTGGAGTGGATAGAATACCTCTGCATCTACAAAAAACTATTTCTCATATTGAAGAGCAGAAGTTTGAAAATGTGGTTTCACGTCGCGCCAACCGGGTGCCAGTATCTTACATTTTAGGATATCGTGATTTTTTTGAACATCGTTTCGCCGTAACATCAGATGTACTTGATCCGCGCCCTGAAACTGAGCATTTGATTATTGAAGCTTTGCGTGAGGACTTTGCTGAAGTCTTGGATTTGGGTACTGGTTCAGGCTGTATTGTGATCTCACTTTTAGCGCAAAAGTCCAACGCAATTGGACTGGGTGTTGACCAATCGGAGGCGGCGCTCGAAATTGCACAAAAAAATGCGCAAGACATTGGAGTGGCAGAGCGTTGTGAATTTCGTGTTTCAAATTGGTTCTCGAATGTGCCCGCAGTTCAGTTTGACCTTATAGTGGCTAACCCGCCATATATTCACCCCAATGTCATGGGTGCTCTTTCGCCAGAAGTACTTCATGAGCCTAAATGTGCGCTCACAGATCATTTAGATGGATTGAGCGCCTACCGCAAAATAGCCATGAGTGCAAAGAAATTTTTAAAACCGGGAGGTCGTCTAATATTTGAGATTGGCTTTGACCAAGGTGTGGCTGTTTCAGATATTTTATCGAGGTATTTTTTTGAAGACATCTTAGTAATACAAGATTTTGATCAACGTGATAGATTAGCATTCTGTAGGCAAAATTCCTAAAAAGCCACTTTTATTGTTAGAGTTGATATTTTTTGCTTGCTGAATAGTCCTTACCATGCTTTATAAGTTATCGTTGATGATAGGACTATAGCCGTCATAACACTTAACCCAAATATGACCGCTTACATCTACTGAGTAACAGGTCATTCGCCAAATAGGCTTTTTGCATAATATGAGAACTTCAAAATCGCGTCCCCGCACGAAGAATAATCGTAATAATAATAATCGTTCGGGCGTCAATGTAATGAACCGTGTGTTCGATAGTTCCGGCCCTGAGGGCAAAGTGCGTGGGACCCCG
>JAPKEA010000021.1 GCA_028822275.1 Planktomarina sp.
GTGACGCCGATGTGATTAACCCAACTGGTAATTCCTGTTTTCCAGGACTGTCTGCCCCAATAGCTGTCACATGCGTGCCAGAGCTAACTAAGCCATGTGCAAACAGTGGCGAAACTGCAGGTGTTGTTGTTATAATGATATCAGCGCTACTTACCGCATCCTCTAACTCAGCAACAGCTTTCACTATCAATTTCTGACTTGAAAGCTCATGTGCCAGATTTTGAGCTGCGGCAAAATTACGGCCCCAAACACTGAAGTTCAACATCCTCTCTGGCATCAATTGCGCAAGACATATTGCTTGAAAACGCGCTTGAATACCGGTGCCTATTATCAGTACTTTTGTCGCATCAGCGCGAGCAAGCGCGCGAGTGGCCAGTGCGCCACCGATTGCTGTCCGCATATCTGTAAGCCAACCTTCATCACGCAAAATTGCGACAGTTTTGCCGTTCTCAGCGGAAAAGGCCAGCATCATTCCATTAGATGACGGTAATCCTTTAGAGGGATTATCGTAAAATCCAGAAGCAATTTTGATCACATAGCTGGCTGTTCCATTAATGTGGCCAGACTTTATATGGCAGTCTCCATTTGCCTCAGGAAAGCCAAGGTGAACAACCTCCGCTGTCTGGACATTGCCTTCAGCTGAAGCGATGTAGGCATCCTGGATTAAGTTTTTGGCCTGACTAAACTCAAATAGTTCCATGATCTGAGGTTTATTTAGATCGAACATACAAAATTATCTTTCTTAAATTTTAAGTTAGCTTGATAGTCTAGGATCAAATTTATTAAAAACTATTAAAGGGGGGACTATAGCTAAGAAAGCCAGCAGGTTGCAGTTAAAAAGTTCAGAAATAAATTTCTATATTAGAATGTTTTTTAATTTTAACATTGGTTAAAGAGTGAACTAAATAGCCCGACTGTCAACAAATTGTTTATAGTACAACACCGTTAAAACATGATTCACACCAAATTAAAATTTGAAGCTACAAGCTCATTTAACACTGGCGCTATGCCGCAATGTTGAATGGGGGACAATTTTCACCGAATTCTTAAAAAACGGACTTTATCTCGCCTCAAGAACCCCGCCTACTTACCAAATAGACGCCTGCCGCCGAAAGCGCAAAGCCAACTAGCGCAAGTTTACTCACTGCCTCCCCTATAATGGACCATGCTATAAACATTGCCAGGGGTGGGACGAGGTAGAGTAGTGATGATATGTTTGTGGCATCACCCCGCTGCAACAACGCTATGTATATCCCTACAGAGATAATCGAGTTGGCAATCACAAGGTATGCTAGCGAAATGATTAGCTCCGGATGCCAATCGATGATCATGGTCTCAGTCGCGATTGCCACCGGCAAAAGAACGACAAAACCCACGATATACTGCACAAAACCACCAATCATGGGATCGGTTTTTATCTCATGCCACTTCTCGAAAAGTGTTGCAACCGTGATCCCCATGAGCGCACTTAACGCAAGAAAAACTGCTACCCAAGGGCTTGGCCCGAGTGAATTGCCTGACATCGCCACCAGAGCCACACCAATAAACCCAATAATTAAACCAGCCCAAAGATACCGTCCACCACGGCTTCCAATGATTTTAGGCCCCAGCGCCGCAACAAGTATTGGTTGAAGCGACATAATAACCGCAGCAGTTCCAGCATTCATACCTTTTTTAAACGCAAGATAACTCAACCCGAAATATACACACTGAAGCAGGAATCCGGTTATCACTAAAACGGCCCAGTGGAGAATAGAGGCTGGCCAAGGTTTCGAAAACCAAAGAACAAATGGTAACAGAACGCACACTGCAATGCCGTAGCGAACCGCCAGCATTGTCATTGGTTCGATATATGCCAGACCAAGTTTTGCAAAGGTATATCCACCAGACCAGAATATCACAAAAATGAATGGTGCCAATTTCCAAAAATACTTGCTGGCAGTTATTTCCATTTATGTCGTGATCCGCATCATATTTCTCCTTAGCAATCTAAGCATCTATCAATAAAAACAATAATTTTTTGACATAATTAAAATTCAATTAGAAAATTTCTACGTTGTTGTTAAACAAAATGCGTATGCACAAAACTTACAAGCTGTGATATTTAGCTACCTACCTTATAAAAATTGATATCCAGATTTTATAAGGTAGGGTTAGTAAAAAAACTAGAAACGAGAAATTTTTGACTAAAAGCATCTGATTGGATCAGTGATGGAAAGTTCAAATCTGGCTCCTGCCACAGTCAGGTGAAATCCACCAACACATCACCAAGTGGGGAGGAGCCTAAAGCTTACTACGGCTTCTGGCCTTCCACCGTTATAAGCATATGTTGATCGAAGGTGGGGCCGCCTTGGTGTTCCATCTCTACTCACGCACCAATTGCATGCTATGATTTGCTGTTGGTGTCGCCGAGTGGCGCCAATTATTAATAGCATAGATTTCAGCAATCCAATACGTATTCTCATTCCTCCGACAACTCCAGAATAACCAAAGAACCA
This sequence comes from Planktomarina sp., assembly GCA_028822275.1. GTDB lineage: Bacteria > Pseudomonadota > Alphaproteobacteria > Rhodobacterales > Rhodobacteraceae > Planktomarina. Next base: position 2,499 of record JAPKEA010000021.1, read on the forward strand.
CTTTTAAAATGGCTGGATGATGCGTATCTTAATATTCTAAAGAGGCCACAAGGTGACTTCAGGCAACTCAACTGTTTTTGTATAACACTTTGGTGTTGTGGCAGTTACTTATCGATAAGATCAGCTGTACGTCTATGGTTGGCAGTAACGCGCTCGCGGTCACCTTGTATCCGGTCACGGCGCCTTGCGATGTCATCACCGGCGTCAAGTATTGTCCTAGTCTCACTCTCAATCCGAACTAGCGCGGAAGACGCCTGTTCCTTTTCTATATGCGACACTTCTTTCAACTTTTGCAAACGATCAGCGTTCGATGCAACGTTCTGATTATTCGAGTTCGCAGTGGATGACTTCATCCTTTCGGACAGTGCCCCATCAACCCAGTTTGCATTCTCGGAGATCATTGTATCAGCTTTTTCAACAACAGTTTCATTTGTTTGGGTGACTAACTGAGTAACCCCTTGCAACAAAACGTTCACCTCGGCCAACCGCAAAGATATTTCTCTTACTTTTTCGTTGAGCTCAACCCGGTTTTCGAGCTGCTCAATTTCAGTTTCATTTATCGCCATTGATTGAAAATTGGTTTCAACGTCTGATTTCGGCTCTAACGCACCCGCCATCTCAATACGGGCCAAATACAGATCGTCTACGTTATCAACTGCTATGGCTCGGTTACCTGTAAATGATGCCGTAAAATTTCTTTGCAACAAGGCGCGATGTTCTTCAACATCTGCGAGCAATAGCATCAAGTCGGCGTAGGTCGTAGATACTTCTCCCTGCAGTTCAAAAATAATTCGACGATTTTTTCGAATGCCGGTTTTGTTTTTTGTTACTAATTCTTGATTCGTTGTCATTAGATCACCTATTGGTCAGTCAGCTATATCGTCTATCTTGAATGTGTCGCTCGCGGGGAGTTGGAATTGAGTTGAGCGGCATAACTTGCTTGTGTGAATTATGCCTTTGTTGGGATCTGACAACTCGCAAAATTGATAGATAAAGTCAAAAGTATTATCCGCTTGGTCAGCCGATACCACAACATGAAACATTTCGACATCGAATGAACCAGCCACGCCTGTAACCGCCTTCTGTCCAATCGGAGAGCCCGCCACATTATAAAAATAAATTTCATTATTACCACGCTTCATTAGCTCAGGGATCAATAAGTCCGTACCACCCTGGTAAAGCACACCCGCAATCAACCAAGTATAATCAAGGTAGTAATCATGAGGGTCTGATTTTGTCACAGGTAACTGCATATTTAGTTCCCTACGTATTTTGTCAAAATGGAGGGTGGGACATAAGTAGCTGCCTGCATGAGCGGCGTCGCATACATAAACCCCATACCTGGGACATCAAGCTTTCCAGCCAAAAATATTCGTTCAAATAAGCGATCTACTTCGTCGCTAGACACCATGACGTTGACGACGTCACGTTCTGCGTCCACAGCGACCCCAAGCGCACCCAAACGCTCACGAATCCCTACTCCCATAGCTGCGTGGCTAGTGAAACCTTGGATACCAACCTCCAGTAAGGAGTCACTAATAATTTCGCCGTACCCATGTTGAACTACTGCAGTGATAAGTGTCACATCAGTCAAAGACGTAAACGAGCGTTTCATACGATTTCTCCTTGCTGCGCGAGCTGTCGTGCCATTCGACGGTCTTCCCGCTTGACTTTGAATTGAACATATAAGCCAAGAGTTAACACCGCCACAATAGGACAGATCGAAGCTGCTGCCAGGATACCAAATCCTTCTGTAGATCCGAGTGCGTTACCAAAACCTAGGCCCATGGCTAAAACTAGCGGCACTGTCACCGGCCCGGTGGTCACCCCAGCAGAGTCCCAACCAACATTTACAAATTCTTCGGTGGATAGCAAAGTCAAAATCAGCCCAATAGCATAACCGGGGACGAGTATGTACATAATATGAAAATCGAAAATCAACTTTAACACGCCTAGCATGATACCAGTAGCAACACCAAACGCAACAGCACCCATCAACATTGATTTTTTGAACGCTCCATTAGTCAGGTTTTCTACTGTCATGCCCAATGCATTGAGCGCAGGTTCAGCAAGGGTGGAACAAAGTCCAAGTATCCAGGCGAAGAGGGCCGCAATCCCAACACCAACCGACACTGCATACAGCGGACTAGCTGCAATTGCGTCAATGGATGTAAAAGCGCCCGCAATCAATCCCCCAGATTGATCGCCCAGCTTAGCGAGACCGTAAGTCAAACCCAAATTAAAGACACACATTCCAGCAACGGCAAGCACTATGCCATAGTTGGTGATAAAGGCGTTTTTCATCTTCTCTCGCAACACCACAAACAGGATAATGGCCAAGAAAACTACTAATGGAATAATCGCACGCACTCCAAGGATAACTTCTGTCCATGGACTTACTTCAAACCATTGCGGTTGATTTGCTGCCAGTTCCGCTGCCATTTTGATTTCAGCAGCCCGCATGATAATTTCTTCAACCGGCACTGTATATGCTGTGTAGAAGCTCAGGCACAACACTCCCAATATCGGGAAAACTGAGGCAAGCGTGACAATTCCAAATCCTGACAATGAAGAGTCGGCTCCTTTACCGGCAGCCGAAGCTACTCCAATCCCAAGCGCTAGCACCAAAGGTACAGTTACCGGGCCGGTGGTAACGGCGCCACAGTCCCAAGCCAAACCTACAATTTTTGTCAACTCAGGGTCCATTAACGCTATTAGGCTCAGGATCAAAGTTGGTGTCACACTCATGAAAATAAGAGGCTTCAAGCTCCACCCGCGGAGAAAACGAACAGTCCCAAGAACAGCAGCCAAGCCAACGCCCAGACCAACCACTAATACGGTCGCACCGGACCTATCATTTAATAGTGTAAAAAGATAAGGTGCCTTGGTTGGATCGACAATCGACCCGGCCACCTGTAGCGCCCCGATCGCAGGTTCTGCAAATGTGACACTAATCCCCAGCAAAAAGGCAATCACCAAAACGCCTGTCAGCGGCAGTTTTCTAGGCAAGGTATTGCCGATAACTTCACCGAAAGGCATCAATCCAAGCTTTAAACCCTCCATGAACATCATTAGGCCAATCATTACGGCAAATAAACCACCTGCGATTATGCTGGCGTCCATCACTGGGGTTCTGAGCACGATGTACTGAAACAAGGCTAAATAAATCGCCAAAGGCACAACAGCGCGGGCTTGGTCGATAAATCGTGTTGATAAATAAGGTTGAAGAATTTTTACTACATCACCACCGCCCAATTTCATTTTTGGCACTGGTTGTGGATATTCATTTCCGTGCCGATCAAACAACGGTTCCGGCATCAACTCTTGATACGGAACCTTCTGCATGTCCACATACATTGCTTGAATGTAGTCTCCAAAGCGAATTGAATTTCTTCCTGACATTAAATCGGCCCATTAAAGTTATTCATAAGATATATGATTAAGGTAAAGATAGCGTATTTTCAAGACTTTATATTCATGAAGAAATAAACTGTATCATCCAGATCCCTAAAAATGGCACTGTCAGGCTCACTTACTTTAGACGGATGCCGCCACTTTATAACCTTTCTATAATGACAAAACACTCTCTATTTAACTACTTTAAGACCAGCCCCTGGCGTCATTCGGTTGGCAGTAATGCATTATCATAAATTTAAAATTCAAGAAAAAAATTTTGACTTATTTCTTTGAGAATTACCTGACAAAAGTGCCTCTAGCGTAAATACTAAATTTGCATTTGTTCGTATTTGTCTGACAGCGCCCTTTTGGAGTACTGACTTTCTTTAATTGGGCGACCGCAGCCTCAGCATACCAGCGGAAGTTTACTAGTTCCAAATATTGGCATGGAAACAAAAGTCAGATCACAAAAAAAGCTGGCAACCGCAGTACCGTAAAAACCTTTTATAACATCACGATCTACAAGTGAAAATGTTATAGATTATTATGAATAAGTCCTGCATTAAAACATCAAGAATTATTATGGGATAGATTATTAATGCGTGCGATTATTTTAATTTTACTAATAAGTTCAGCGGCAAATGCCTGGGCAGATAATATTGTTGTCGGAAACGCAGGTGGCCGCTTGGAAGGGGAAGTCGTTTCTAAGTTTGACAGTCCGTGGGCGATGTCTTTTGTGAACAGTGATAATCTATTAGTCACTACTAAATCGGGAAATCTTTGGCTCGTAAATACGAGTGGTGAACAAACTTTAGTATCAGGAGTTCCAAAGGTTTTTTTAGGTGGTCAGGGTGGGTTAGGTGATGTGGTTCCTCATCCAAATTTTGTACAAAATAAACTAGTTTATATCTCTTACATCAATTCCGACGATGCGGAAAAGACGCGATATGCCTCCGTAATAAGAGGCACATTGCGAAGCTTAGATAAACCACATCTAAATAATATTGAAAATATTTGGAACCAGGTGCCCGCACGATCTGGTAAGGGCCATTTTTCCCACAGAATTGCATTTGGTCTCGATGAAACAGATCATAGTGGTAAGATTTTTATTACATCTGGCGATCGACAAGAGCAAACTCCAGCACAACAATGGGACACTGCATTAGGAAAAATTATCCGCCTTAATGAGAATGGCACAATACCCACTGACAACCCTTTTCAGGAGAAAGGTGATCTTGCAAAAACTTTTTGGACACTCGGTCATAGAAATGCTCTTGGACTTGCGTTTAACAAAAATGGTGAACTATGGGCTCACGAAATGGGTCCAAGGCATGGAGATGAATTTAATCTGATTGTTGCCACTGGAAATTATGGATGGCCGATAGTGTCGGAGGGCGACCACTACAGCGGAGCAGCAATTCCCGACCACAAAACCCGACCAGAATTTGCCGAGCCAAAACTTTATTGGGTCCCGACTGTCGCTCCTTCAGGGTTGATGTTTTATGAAGGAAATGAATTTCTGGAATGGAACGGAAATGCATTTATTGGAGGTTTAAAAAGCAAAGCACTGGTTCGGGTAGATTTTCATAATGGAAAGCCTTTTGAAGCTGAACGCTTCAGTTGGTCTAAAAGGGTAAGAGAAGTCGAACTTGGGAGTGATGGCACAATTTGGGTTTTAGAAGATGGCCCATCTGGCAGATTGATACAGTTCACAAAACCGCAGGACTAAATCAATATCAAAAGATTTAAGCAGAAAAGGGCAAGAAAACAGCAAATATAATAAAAATGTGGATTTTGGGTTTGGCGGGTTATTCATACCCGAAGCTTTGCCGCGCATTTCAATATAGCTGCTTTTCATACATTCTGCTGCCACAAGTTGTGTCGTGTCGACAGCCGTTCTCTCCACCAGCATTACCAAAAAAAACTAGGTTGCAGGAATGAGATGTCGCATCAGTACCTATCCCACACGTCAAACTTCTCCCAAACTTTGCAGGACGAATTTTGCATCATGTATCGTCCAAAGTCAGCACCATTTATGCTGCAATATCCAACTAGTCGGTCGTATGTTTTAGCCCCAGTAAGCTCACAGGTGGCTTGGAATCCATAAAACTGTTTAGCAACCCTTGTTGCGTCGTCACCCTTCTGCGTGCCTTTTTCAGGGCAGTCTAATGCTGCTAAGCGTATTGGGATGCCATTCAGCTCAATGGTGTCACCGTCTCTAACATGTGTCACTTTGCCAGCAAGCGTTTGTGGGGCCGAGGATGTAGTGGGAAAAACAGTTTGCGGTTTGTGACAATGGTACAACTGGGAGCCGGCGTGGCAGCCCTGTTTATTACGACCCCCACTGTGAGCCCCTGCATCCACAGCGAGTAGGGCGAAAACCAATGGGCCTATTATGCGAATGCCTCTAATATTTGGGCGCTGCAGTATCATAAAACTTTTGTGAGGGTATTGGTTAACAGGCATTTAATTTTTCAATAGACCTGATCGTTTTTGGCTAGTTTACGCGCCCTAATATGATGCGGACAGTGCTCTCCACTTTCCAGAACAGCCACAAGTTTTGTCCAGATTGCTACCTGATGGTCGATGAAATCAGCGCCATGTCTTTCGGATAGGCCATCCCTTTCCTGCCCTGTAAGCCAGGCAAGCTCTTGGGCTGCGACTTTCGCGTACCAGGCGTTCCGGTTAACCAACTCAACATCGACAAACCCTGCATCCTGCATGGCTTGGAGATAGGTCACAGGAGAAGCCATAGCGAAATCCAGCCCCTCTTCCTTTATGTAATCTGCCATCTGGGGCGAAGGGTCGCCGTCATGGCTGATTAGCCAATCAGAGGCAGCAAAGTGTCCACCCGGCTTAAGTACCCGAAATGCCTGTCTTGCCATTTCTGCCTTGTCTTGAAGGTGAATGATCGAGTCTTTTGAAAACACGATATCAAAGCTTGATGCATCAAACGGAAAAGGACCTGGAATAATCTTGAGTATTTCAACCCTGTCTTGAACTCCCGCCTCCTTGGCACGAAGATTTGCCGCTTTACAGACAGGGTCCTCTACATCGATACCCGTAACTCTCGCTGCCCGGTGTTTACTAACCAGTAGGACTGCACAGGCCCCCGAGCCAGAGCCAATGTCCAGTACATGTTTGCCGGCAATATCAATTTTATTAATAACGAGTGCGACCTCGTCTGGTCCACCTGGAGATAAAAATCCATCGCCCCAAAGCTCTTCCAGAAATCCAATTATTTGCTTGTTGTAAAGAACAATGTCCTGCATTTTTCACTCCCTGCAAACAGAATTGCCATTCTATCCAACAATGCAAGTACTTTAAGCTGTAATTGGAGGCGCTGGTCAGAAGAAGAAAATGCATCTAGAAAAAAGTGTGACGGAGACAGATGGAAATGCAAACGTTCACAAATAGTGGAGAATTTTACATTGAAACAATCTAAATCAATAGGGTTTGTTGGTGCAGGCATCATGGGAACAGGTATGGTGAACAACCTACTTTTAAATGATTTTAAAGTGAATGTTTTAGCACATAGAAATCGTGAACCAATTGATATTTTAGTATCGAGGGGTGCGAGAGAGTTAACTTGTTTAGAGGATATCGCCCGGCAGTCCGATACGTTAATATTATGCCTACCCAATTCAAAGACAGTGGCGGCAGTACTTGGTAAAATTTTCCCATACTTAAAATCAAATACGCTGATAATCGACTGTACCACCAACAACGTAGAAGCAGTCAAAAAATTTCATACTGACGCAATTTGTAGAGGGCTTCGCTATACAGAAGCGCCTTTGACAGGTGGCAAGCTTCAAGCAGAAACGGCCAATTTGGGTGCAATAGTGGGATGCGAACCAGAACAATTTATTGAAATCAAAATGATCTTAGAACCTTGTTGTCACACTATTGAACGATTTGGGGATGTTGGAGCAGGAGCCACTGCAAAGTTGATCTCTAATTTTTTAGCAATTGGGACCGCCACCCTTGTCGTAGAAGCAATGAAAGCGGCGCGAGATTGTGCAGTTGACTGGGAGAAGTTTTACAAACTTGCCTCGCAAGGCTCTGGTCACTCAATGAGCCTTGATAGAATAGCGCCTAAAGCGATAAACGGTGATTATGACGGATATGTTTTTAGCATTGCGAATACACTCAAAGACGTATCTTACATTAACGAATTTTTTAATGCTGAGAAAGATTATGGAAAGTTAGCTCAACTGTTTTTAGATATTTACCAAAGTTCTTATACAGACGGTAAAGGTAATAATTTATTGAGTAATCGTTTGGATCCCACACACCAGTAAGCGGGTAACCATTACTATTTTTTGATCAAGATTGGATATTACGAGAGGCTGATCTGGAAAAACCATGCACAGCACCCTGATAACACCAGCACTCATAGCGGTCCTAGGCCCAAAGGCTTAGGACTTCAGCTCCACATGACCAGCTGCTAAAACCAACTGCCAAAAAGATCTTACCAAGAAAGCTATTTGGCTGGGCTAATCGCCCAACCAGTTAATTAGCGAAGAGCGGCAATTTTAATGTATTCTTCGATTGGCTACTTCACTAAAAGTCTCGTGTTCATCAGAACAAACTGTATTCCCTTATTGGTGAGATAACAGTTGTACTAACTACATCTGCGCCCCCTGCTTCACGAATGGCTTTTATGTCTGACCTTTCACCAGAGGTTTTGATTTGAGATGGATCTTGCATTTCTGCTACAACATAAACAGAAGTTTCGTCTGCATTTGCGCCAGCCCAAATCATTTTTCCACCGATTTTATTCATCTCTGGTTCCAGTGATTAGGCCATCTCTACCCAAGCGTTCCAACCCTTTGAAATATTAATAGTAACTAGCATTCGTACCATTGATGCGTCTCCTTTGATGCTGATGTGATTACTGCTAAATCTACAGACAGATCACGAAAAAGGAAGGGTTACTTTACGGCATAATAGGCCTAGCTTCTTGCATTTTAACTTATAATACCAGATTTTGTTGCCCTGTTTGCTTTATTGTATGTATGTTAAAAAGCAGAGCGTCTCGAGTTGAGACAGTATAGGCCTCGCGTAAGGGCGTGAGCTTGAATGCCCTGATTTTTAAATAAAATTACCGAGTGGAGTTATAAATGAGACTGGCGTCCCTTAAATCTGGCCGTGATGGCAAACTGATAGTTGTATCTAAAGATTTGCAGTATGCAGTCACAGCGTCGGATATTGCACCAACCCTGCAAGCGTTGCTGGATGATTGGGACGCACTGGCGCCGCAGCTGGAGGAAATATCCAAGACCCTAAATAAAGGCCTACATACTAGCGCATTTGCATTGGACATGAATGCTCTAGCAGCACCCTTGCCGCGTGCCTACCAGTACCTAGATGGCGCGTGCTATGTTTGCCATATTCGCAGAAACCGCGAGGCACGGGGTGATACATTGCCTTCTGATATCTTGGATGCCCCTCTAATTTATCAAGGTATTTCTCACGGATATGGCGCATGGAATGATCCAATTGAGGGTCAAAAAGCTGATAACCTAATCGACTTTGAGGCGGAAATTGCAGCCATAACTGGAGACGTGCCTCGCGGCGTTTCAGCGACCGACGCGACAAAATACATCCGCCTGTTCTGTCTTCTTCAAGACACCAGCCTTCGACGTATTGTGGCACCAGAACTAAAACGAACCTTTGGGTTTTTAACGGCTAAACCCGAAAGCTTCCTTGGGCCGATTGCCGTGACGCCTGATGAGTTGGGCGCTCTTTGGGATGGAAAGATGGTATCAGGGAAAATGCAGGTTCACCTGCGTGGAGAACAAATCGGTAATATCGAGACAGGTATAGATAGTCCGTTCCATTACGGTGATGCCATTGCACATGTTGCTGCAACCAGAAATTTCGAACCCGGAACAATTATTGGTCTGGGGACTGTTTCAAATGAAGCAGCAGATGATGACTGGTCTATTGGTGCCGGTTGTATTGGTGAATACCGCGCTTTGGAAACCATTAAAACTGGCATTGCAAAATTAGAATTCATGAAGCCTGGTGATAGCTTTCGAATGGAGCTGCTGGATTATGAAGGCAACTCTGTGATGGGTTTCATCGAACAGATTGTTGCAGAAGAATAAGATGTGAGAAATGTTGGAAATTTGAAAAACTCAATACAAAGCTTATGAGAGCAGGCCATGGCCGATAAACACACAGAGACCTTTGAAATCGCAATTATTGGGCTTGGGCCAGTTGGTGCAACACTAGCAAATTTATTGGGGCAGATGGGGGTTTCAACGGTCGTATTAGAGTTGTCTGACGAAATCAGTCCGTTGCCTCGGGCCGTTGCATTCGATGACGAGGTAATGCGTATTTTTCAATCCTTTGGGCTTTCCGATGCGATGGAGAAAGTTGCTGAAGTGGGCGAGGGTGCAAAGTTTGTTGATACCGACAACAAGACGCTTGTTTACTGGGAGCGCCCCATGGTGCGATCTTCGAATGGGTGGTTCGTCAATTATCGATTTAATCAACCGGAACTTGAAAAAATACTTCGCGACTCTTTGGCGCGGCTCCCATCTGTTTCCATTAAACTTGGGTCAGAAGTTGTGGACCTCAAGCAAATTGGTGAAGAAGTGGAGATTGTTTTTGTTCAGGGTGAACGAGAGCAGAAATTGCGAGCCGCCTATGTTGTGGGCTGTGACGGTGGGCGTTCATTTGTTCGCCAAAAAATGTCCGTGAAGTTTGAGGATCTAGGGTTCCACGAAGAATGGCTTATCATTGATCTATTGTTGCCTGAGCGCGATGTTGACCCCGACCGTTTCACCTATCATTATTGTGGTTTTCCCCGCACGGGAAGCAAGGTGTTTGTTGGCAGCAAACGCAAACGGTGGGAGTTGCGTATGAATGAAGCCGATGATCGTAAAACTATTCAGTCACCTGACGTCATATGGGATATTTTGAAGCCATGGATAAAGCCGCCTGAGGCGGAAATAGAACGTACAGCACTCTATACATTCCATTCGACTATAGCCGAAAAATGGCGAACAGGTCGAGTTTTTCTTGCGGGAGATGCGGCGCATCAAACACCCCCTTTTATGGCACAAGGCATGTGTGCGGGTATTCGTGATGCATCGAATTTAGCTTGGAAGCTGGAGCAAGTTTTGCGCCAAGGTGCGCCAGATCAATTGCTGGACACATATGAAAGCGAACGATCCCCTCATGTGCGCGAATATATTAATATGACGATTGAATTTGGCAATCTTATCAATAATACTGCAAAGTCGGTTACAAGTGGAAATCCCACTAATATTGGAGGTGGGCAACAAACAGTGGCCCAATTGCGTCCCAAATTGGGGCTGGGAATTTCCGCAGGTGACACGTCGAAGCGCGGGCGCTTATTACCACAGTTTTTATTAGAAAATGGTCGTCTGTTAGATGACGTGACTGGCTACCGGTGCGCGTTGCTCCTTGCACAGGGGAGTGCGGACAAGTTTGATTTTAGTTTGCTGTCTGACTTTAGCGATGTTGGAGTTCAGGTCATTGATGCGCCTGGACACGGTGCCCAGTACTGGCTTGAAGACGCAGATGCGGTGGCTGTTTTGGTTGGGGCGGATCGAAATGTGATAGGAACCGCGCGAGCGGTGCAAGATATTGCGCAGCTACACCCATCCAATTGGTTATTTCGCTAGGAGGAGTTAAACTGAATTTAACTTTCAAAAATATATTGAATTTCTTCCCAACAATCTGTTGGGAATATCCACATTACTTCCAGAGGCTCACTTCCTGTGTTTCGTAATCCATGTGGATGGTTCTTTGGTATATAAACAATAGAATCTTTTTTAAGCTTTTGCGTCTCCACCTCATATAGTAGGAGCATTCCTTCTCCAGAACGAATTAAATAAATCTCCTGAGGTGAATGGTGATGAAGCCCAAGTTCTCCTCCAGGCGGGACGTTTAGTATTCCACAGGACAACCCGTGACTTAAAAAGTGAGTGCTGTCTACGAGATATTTCCATCGTAATTTGCCATGTTTTTCACTTTGTTGCCATTCGCAATCATCTAAATGAGAAGTAACAATTTTTTCCATTTTTTCCTCAAAATTTAATATTATCCATTTATATTATTGGAAAATTTTAGAAGCCCCAAATGCTAAAATATGTTTAATTGTGATAATTTCTAACAATTCTCTGTCCAATGGAATTGCTCTACCAACGGTAAAGTCCTGAAGGTATGGAGCACCCACTTCTGGATCCAAGGAGTCTGGCCCTACATATTAATGTCAGTGATTAGGCCGAGTTACCCTTGCCTTAAGTACTTCTAATAAGGAAAAATTCTCTGATGTTCTCTTAGAGATGAATGTGGCACTTCCAGATGTCGCTACGCAATTAAATTTATTTGCGTAAATTTGTTTTCATCTGAAAATTTATAATCTAAACAGTTTTAATTACCTGACTTAAATGGTAAAGTATAAGCCTATTTGTTTAAAAAGTTTGAAAGGACCTTTCTATGTCTATGCACGCGAAACTTAATAAAACTATGATTGATAGAGACACAAATGCCTACAAAGACCTACTTCACGAGGACGCAGTCTTCGTCTTTCATAAAAGCGGCAATGAATTTGGTAAAACAGAATGGATCTCCATGGTAGAGGGCATGATGGGTAATGAAAAGTTTGTTAACGAGTCAACTCGCTGTGTTTATGAAAATGAAGATATAATGGTTAGTCATGACCTCATGTCATATCCGGATGGCTCAAGAGAAGCAGTGATGGGTGTAGCTAAGCTTAAAGATGGTAAAATTATTCGCTTTGAAACTGGCGCGACTTTACTGGATTAAGGGCTTAAATCTGGTCGGCACAAATGTACGGCATGATTTAACGCAATCCACTACGATCCAAAAAATAAATGAAATTAGTATAAAGCATAGGAGGAATAAAAATGCTTGGTAATAAAGCCGGTTCAATGACCTTAAAGGAAACGAGTAAGCCAATTGATTCTGGTAATTACGGACTGCCTGCAATGGAAACGCACAATGCTGGTGGTGGAAAACTGATAGGTCATGATGTTATGGCGCAGTCAACTTTTACTGCCGCAATGCGACCCGATGGCTCATGGTACGGCGAATGTCCTGCTGGAGTTATATTTTGTGCAGAAGGTGTTGCTACATTCAAATGCATTGGCGTTGGGAACATGACTGAAGCTGGTGGCGTGGCGTTCAAAGGTGGTGCTTCATTTGAAACTACATCCGAAGCATTATCTGAACTGAATGGTAAGTTTTATATGTTTACCTACGACTCAGATCCAGAGGGAAACGCAGAATGGAACCTGTACCCCTGTAACTAAAAAATCTTGGTTTAAAGCTTCGGCTTTAAGCCTCTTTACCTACCTCAAGCAAACGAATGGTCTTAGGGCTAGTTTTAAACTAGCCAAACGAAGTGTGTTTTGTACTTAATTGAAGTTACAAAGTAGTTTGGCCAGCTGGAGTAGTTTTGTCTGACAGAACCCCCATGTAGGCTTAGTGAGATTCTTGATAGAAAATCCTAGTCTTCTTCCTTCTTTCGCCACAGTTCTAGCATCATCATAACTCTCATCATAAACCCTTTCAAAGATTGTTTGGTGAACTCTGGCTTCTCTAAATCTGGCATAGGAATACTCCAATTTACAACTATTTAATGGGCATAAGGTCCAGCGTAGCCTACGGTTGGACAAAACAAAAAGTAAATTCTTATCTTGGTAGCCTTGGCGCAAAACAGGCCAACCCAATTGTTCCTATCGCTTTCTCGACAGTTTCGCCAAAGACCCACACACTCATTGCGTCTTTAGCTGACAAGTGTGGGCAACGGAGGTGAATGGATTGGCACGTCCAGATGCCAAATTTAGCAGAGCAGCATCGACATATAAACATACGTGGATGTGGCAGAATTAACAACTACAACATGATCGGCCAGAGTGATTTCTTTTCTTATGCCAAGCATCCTATAACTGAAATACTCACTTGAGAAATTGCCTAAGCATTTGCGGTCACAACAAATATAGTAGCTCCGTATTTAATAACACCATCAGACTGACGCGACCTGGAGTTTTCTAGAAATAATTGATAAAGCTCATCCATGCGCTTTTGATCAAGTTCAGCTTCTCGCACAGCCCTGGCACCAAAACCAATCTGCATCAAAACCGCGGCATCCTCTTCTGGAGTATCAGTCGTATCCACAGTTGTTTTGACGACTTCGATATCGCAGTTTGAAAATCCAGAAGACTGCAATATTCCCATCAGATATTCTTTATTGCTAAAAGCCAATGGGCCTGGCGCATTTGCAACGAATTCGTACTCAGACGGAACAAAATCCAAAACTGTTTGGAGCGGCAACGAAAAAAACTCATTCTCTGCGAGTGGCGCCCAGCAGACGAAAGTAAGCCGAGAACCTGGTTTCATTGCCGACCTAATATTTGAAAAAGCTTTAAGGGAATCTTCAAAAAACATAACTCCAAATCGCGAAATTGCAGAATCAAATTTGCCAGTTTCAAATTTAAACGCTTGGGCATCAGCAGCGACGAATGATACGCTAGGAAGATTTGCGCTCTTCTCGCGCGCCTTCCCGAGCATCGGTTCTGAGATATCGATACCAGTTACAGTAGCCTCTTGGGCAAGGGTTTCGGCTAGCCTTATAGAAGTTGATCCAGTACCGCAGCCAATATCAAGGACATCGGAGACAACATGATTACCAAGACGATTGAATAATATATCTGATATATTTCCTAATCTAAGGTTCATAACAGCATCGTGTTTTACCCAAGACTGTCCTGGGGCATCATTCCAGAATTTTCCTTGAGCCTCATTTTCACCATAATTTGCCATATTAGCCTCCCATTTAAAGATGAATGTAGCAGACTTTGCATAATTCACACGTATAACGTTGCAGTTAAAATTTTTTTCACAAGATGTTTATTTTGAAGTTTTAGCATAAACACTTTGTTTTTTGTGATATCCAGAACGAAGTGAACTTTGCGAACAAACATGAAGAGTGTGATATGAATAAGTTTAGCACTGAGACACTATCAATAGCGCACCAGGACATCGTCAAAAATACCCGTCGATGGCTTGAACAAATGGTAGTAGGATTAAATCTATGCCCATTTGCCCATAGCGTCATAGCCCAAGGCCAAGTGTATTATGCGATTTGTGATGCCACCACCGATGCACAATTAAAGCAGTTCTATGCAAATGAGTTACAACGCCTGCTTGGGGCGCCCGAAAATGATGTTTCCACTAGCTTGCTCATGTTTTCCCAAGGCCTAGAAGTGTTCGATGATTACCTC
>JAPKEA010000321.1 GCA_028822275.1 Planktomarina sp.
TATCTATTTTAAGTACTATAAAAGTGCTTGAAAGTACTAGTAAAGTTCTTTTTAATTATTGCCTAAAATTATAATAAAGTGATAATTATCAGTATGATAAGAAAATTTTATTTAATAAATATTTTGTATAAAACATGTATTTGCAATGTTCTGAATCTTTAATTAAATCAAGCCCGCGTTAGTATATGTCAGCGTAAAGGTAAGGTAGGAAGCTAATAGCTAGCAACACTTATCACGGTTTGTTGTAGGCCGAATATCAATCTGGTTAGTGCAACCCGTATGACGCATCCTGCTTAGCAAGCCACCCTAGGAAATCCCTAATTGTTCCCTCGTAATCATCCTCTGCCAAAGGACCGCCGTTTGCAAAAACTGAACTCAATGCAGATTGCATTGCCTCTAACTTATCTTGGTCCTCTTGGTTCACGTCCTCCCACAATTTTATCCGCTCGCTTATAGTTTTGGGATCAAGGCTTTCACTGTGGACTGACATCGTCCAGCGTAACTCTATGGATGCAGGTGACAATGGGCGGATGCTGAGCGATACTAAAAGCGAAGAGGCGATGCTGACCACCTGACATGGAAATACCGCAAAAAGAGTGGACCGGTTGCGCTCTTCTCGCGTTAAGCTAGCTGCCCCTGGCCCACGTGACGCTATCTTATCGGGGTAGTTAGCAAAGTAGCTTGTGTAACCTGCACCATTTGGCCCTTTTTTACTTAGCCCAGTGGGGGTGTAGCCATGTAGTGTCTGGGGATGAACAATAGATAGGTGATATCCTTCCATAAAGTTCTCAACTAAAGACTTCCAATTGCATTTCCAGATTTCAGTAGCGCTGTGCGCGATGGCATATTTTTCTGGTTCGTAGTTTCCTAAAAGTTTGTCCAATCCTGCCAGCTCCGCTTCAATATCTGTGGGATTACTCGACAAGCTTACGTAAACAAAGCCGAATTTTTGTTTGCAAGAAAAACCGCCTAGCTTACAAGTTTTTTGGTCAAATCCATCGTTTTTCATCCGCGGGGCACGAAGTAGTGCACCGTCTAAGCCATAAGCCCAACCGTGATAACGGCACACAAAGCGGTTGCTATTTCCTTTTCCTTCCGCCAAGAGCATGCCCCGATGACGGCAGACATTCGACAACGCTTTTATGTTGTCGCCGTCACGCACAATGATTAGCGGCTCACCCAATAGGTTCAGCGTAAGATAGTCGCCGTTTCTGGCGAACTCATCTGATCGCCCGACACAATGCCATCCGCGGTATAACACAGCACGGCATTCGTGATTAAAGAAAGCTGGGTCAGTATAGAATTGTCCGGATAGACTACGGGGCGCATTGTCATCCACAGCCGTATATTCGGCTAGATTTTTTCTCAGACCATCGATGCTGACTGTATCAAAGCGGTTTTGTTGAACTTTTTCATTCATCGTGGCACACTCTTTGAAACCCAACAAAAATTATTGGCGAGATTCAACACATTGTATTTCTTGTTTTAATATTGTTGGGAAATTCAATTTGGCGCATTTGCATGTCCTAATTATAGCTTGCCAGTTGTCCTGAGTTTATTTACCGCGGAAAACTTAGCTTTGCCGCTCTAAAAGCGACAAACATGCCGCTATGATTATATTAAATAGTTTTTCTCTTCATCATAATATTGCTGTGCCGTTGTAAACCGCTAGTGCATGTTTGGAATTAGCCTTCAAACGTCCTTGAAAGATACATAGATTATCTTATTGAAACGCACATTCTAACAGTCCATATTACATCACCGTAACGGCTGGCTCTGTCCGGCAGCTGTCACAGGGTAGTATGTAATCCTGCTCGAGGGGTCTAAGTCTGTCGTGGGAAGAGAGTATATGTTGCAGTAGCCTCTTAGTCCGATACTGAATGTACTGGTACTGAGCGTAAGAGAAAGGTATTAAGTGATGCTCCCAAGCCCGAATTTGAGAAATTTTTTGAAATTTACCAATTTAGAGGCGCAGTAGCGGACCTAGAATAAAGCTGTTTAATCTTTTTCGTATTCCGGTGCTTCAGGGTGTTAGTTGACAAAATATTCAATATCGTCGCTGAGTTTATTTTTGGTAAGGCAATGGCGGTGCTCATAGTTTTGCATTTCCTTCAATTCTGCACTGGCTATTGAAAGCTAATATCAAAATAATCCAATGAATGCAGATTAACAAAAGTCACTGAGAAGTGAACTTTTAATTGCATGGTTTAGGCGGCGGTAATTTGTTTTTTGGGGTCGTAAAATGGCCGCTCGACGATTTTTGCTTTGGCACGACCAGAACTGGTTTTTACGTCCAATTCCAAACCAATATCAGTATGCTCAATAGCTACTATTGCCAACGCAATATTTTGCTTGAGGCGTGGCGAGTAAACAGCCGACGTGACTTTTCCAACCTCGATCCCATCTTTTGTAATAGGCCAAAACGAGGTGTTTGGTTTCAAAAGGGGATCACCGCCTATTATTAGACCAATTTGCTTACGGCTTATACCATTACTCTGAATGCGCTTTAACGCAGTTTTTCCAATGAAATTGGCGTCAATGTCGAGGCTCACCAAACGGTCAAACCCCAATTCATAGGGGTTGGTGCTGATATCTGCGTCAGCGTGATATGATAGCATGCCGCCTTCGATCCTGCGGATAGTCGAGGTATGGCCGGGCTTTAGGCCAAGAGGCTTCCCTGTTGCCATGATTTTTTCCCAGAGTTCATCGCCACGAGAGCCATCTTGTAGATAAAGCTCGTACCCGAGTTCGCTAGACCAACCAGTTCGAGATACTACAAGTGGAATACCGTCTAAATCTAGTTCGCGCAGCCAATAGTACTTAAGTTCTGCGATGTCCTCGCCGAACAACGCCGTCATTATCTCACCTGATTTAGGTCCTTGCAACTGGAGGGGTGAAACATCGGGCTCTTTAATTATTACATCCAAATTGGAATGTACTGCCACGCCTTGCGCCCATAATAATATGTCGCTGTCTGCAATTGAGATCCAGAAGCGGTTCTCAGCAAGGCGGAGCAGTATAGGGTCGTTTAAAAGTCCGCCATCTGCATTGGTAATTAGAATATATTTACACTGCCCAACCTCCATTTTTGAAAGGTTGCGCGGGGTCAAGGTTTGTACGAAAGTAGCAGCATCAGGTCCAGTAATCTCAACCTGACGTTCAACTGAAACGTCACAGAGAATTGCTAAGTTAACCAAATTCCAAAAATTTTGCTCTGGATCGCCAAAATCTCTTGGTATGTACATATGGTTATAGACTGAGAACCCTTGTGCCCCCCATCTAACAGTTGCATCAAAGAAAGGAGATTTACGTATCTGTGTTCCAAATCCGAAGTCGTCTGATTGCATGCTATTTCCCTAGTCTACTTCTTACTTCTATTTTATCAAATGTGCTGCTTGGCTTTAAATTCAAGTTAAACCAAAAAAACTACTTAATTGGACCAAAAGTACTTATTGTTGAGGCTGGACAGACCATAATTAGTCACGCAACTGGCTGATTGGCCGAGTACCACTGTTTTCTGAGCAAGTTTAGCCAGGTTAGGATGAGTTGATACGATCCTTGGAGTAGG
>JAPKEA010000322.1 GCA_028822275.1 Planktomarina sp.
GCCTTTAGATATACCAGTTATAGCTGCCCATTTATTAACAAGAAATTCTTCGGATACTAGTACTTTGAAGATACTATCACCTAAAGCATTAGACCGACTTATGCAGCATGATTGGCCTGGAAATGTGCGAGAGCTGGACAACGTAATCCAGCGGGCTGAAATACTCAGTTATTCTGATACTATAGATCAAACTAATATAGTTTTTGACAATGAGCTGACTTTGAGCCCCAGAAATACCATGGATGCTCTTAACTCTAAACTTTATGCGCAGGTAGGGTGAGGAAATTACCATGAAAATTCAAAGTACAAACTCAAATATGACTGCAATTAATACAAATTTGTCTGTTGTTAAACAGAAGGCGCAGCTTTCTACGGATACATTACAAGCTAAATCTGTAGACAATGGGCCATCTTTTTCTCAACGAATTTCTGATGGTTTAAACGATGTTGCCAAATCGCAAAACTCAGCTGCGCAATTAGCCAAAGACTATGAATTTGGCACTGAAAGTGACCTATCTAAGGTGATGGTGAACCAACAAATTTCTTCAGTGGGTTTTCAGCTAACGCTAAATATCCGCAACAAAGCCTTGAGTGCGTATAAAGATATTATGAATATGCCGGTATAGAGCGGATAGGATAAGAATTATGGCAAATACAGATCAAATGGTTAATATTCAAACAACTCAGGTTCGCTCTGGAGGCATGCTTTCCGCGCCTAAGAACGCTGTAGCTCACATTCGGGAGGCTATAGATCAACCAAGCTTTCGGCGGGCATTTCCAACTATCCTTGCTGCAATTACTGCAGTGGCTGCAGTAGTCGTATTTGCGACTATGCGAGAGCCGAATATGACTACCCTTTATGCTTCGGTTTCAGATTCAGAAAAATCAAAAATTTATGAAGCTTTAAAAAATATGGGAATGAGCGTTGAGCTTGATCCAGCGACAGGCGAAGTTCTAATCCCAACTAATGATTACCATCAAGCTAGAATTTCTTTAGCTGCGCAAGGTCTACCCGAATACGCCTCCAACGGTTTTGAGGAAATTGACAACTTGCCGCTGGGCGTTTCGCGATCAGTAGAAACTATGAAACTGAAAAAAGTGCAAGAAAATGAACTCGCGCGCTCAATTTCTGAAATCAGTAGTATTCAAGCTGCGCGCGTACATTTGGCTTTGCCAGAGAAATCTGTATTTATTCGCAACCAGACGGCGCCCACAGCTTCTGTTTTTGTGTCTTTGAAAAATGGTCGCCAACTCGACCAAACGCAAGTTAGAGCAATAACAAACTTAATTGCCTCATCTGTTCCAGGAATGTCTCAGGACGGCGTATCTATTATAGATCAATCAGGCCACCTACTATCTTATTCCCCTGACAGTCCCAATGAGGTAATGGCGGATAGTCAACTTGCTTATAGAATGAAATTAGAAAGTATTTATCGCTCCAGGATCCAAAGTTTAGTCGCTCCAATCGTGGGTGCTGCAAATGTTACTGCGCAAGTAAATTTAGAAATTGATTTTACCCGCAGAGAAACCTCACAAGAAATGGTAGATCCAAACGATAGTGCTATCTTAAGTGAGCAAAGTTCTTTGAATGTCACCTCCAAAAAAGATGCGGTTGGTATTCCTGGCGCAATCTCTAACCAGCCACCCGCAGAAGCTGAGATTGCTACAAAAGATGCTAATGCAAGCATGGGTGGTGCTGGAGCAGTTAAACCAGATGGGTTTGAAACTAAGTCGTCTACTGAGTTGAAAAATTATGAGGTTAGTCGAAAATTTGAAACTGTAACAACGCCATCAAACGTCATTGCTAGAATTGATGCTGCTGTTTTGGTCAGAGATCGCAAGGTAGTAGATCCGGAGACTGGGGAAATTAAATTTGAGCCTATTTCAGAAAAAGTTAAAAAAGAAATGGAGCAACTAATTTCAAGTGCAATTGGGCTTAAAGCAGAGCGTGGTGATAGCCTCACAATAACTTCACAATTATTTAATGATGAGTTAGTCGGCGAACAGATTGATTGGTATGAAACTGCTTGGTTTAAATCAATAATTGAAAAATCCTTGCTTGTTTTGCTGCTTGGGTTTGTATCCCTAGGGGTTGTCCGTCCAATGCTCTCAAGAATTTTGGTCCCTACGTCGAGCACTAATTCGGTCATGGAGCTTTATGCCGAAGCTGAGACAATGGCAGATATGGCTACCCAGCGTGTTGAAAGTACTAAAGCTGTTGAGGTTGAAGAAGGCGAAACCCTTGAAGGCATCAAAGCTAAACTGAAACCAAAGAAGAAGAGTGGAATCTCAGCTGACTTGTTGGATACTGCAAATACTTATGACGACAAAGTAGCTCTCGTCCGAATGATCGTTGCGGATGAAGCTGGCCGAGTTGCTAACGTGTTTAAGCAGTTAATGCGCTCAGATCTCGATTCACTTTCGTAGGATTACAAAATGGCTGAAGAACAATTAGACTCGGACACATTAGCTGATCTGTCAGGTACAGATAAATCCGCTATTCTTATGATGCTGCTTGGTGAAGAAGAAGCTTCTTCAGTTTTGCAAAATTTAACACCCCGAGAAGTTCAACATCTTGGTACTGCGATGTACAATGTCGCCGGCGTTGACCAAAATACTGTGAATATGGTGTTAGATGAATTTTTGGAGACCATTAAAAAACAGACTGGCTTGGGACTGGGTGCTGGACGTTACATCGAAAATGTCATGATCCGCGCGCTGGGCGAAGATAAAGCACAATCTGTTTTGGGCCGTATTACTCCAGCAAGTTCTGAATCGGCAATTGATATCCTAGACTGGATGGATGCCCGTGCGATATCTGAGCTTATCATTGATGAGCATCCTCAGATTAAGGCCTTGATTATTTCGTACTTAGATTTTGGGTTAGGTGCTGATGTATTGACCTTGCTGCCAGATGAAATCCAGGCTGATATTGTTCGCCGTATTGCGACAATCGAAACCGTAGAGCCTGGCGCTGTAAAAGAGCTAGAGCGTGTGATGAAAGAGAAATTTGCTGCAAATACTTCTCTGAGGGCGTCAAAAATTGGTGGCGTAAAGGCTGCGGCTAAAATTATGAACTTCACCAAGACAGATATGGAAACACGTATCCTGAGCTCCATCAAGAAAGAAGATAAAGATTTGATGGCGGAAATCCAGGATAACATGTTTGTGTTCGAGAACCTTGCTGGTTCTGACGATAGATCGCTACAGACCCTACTTCGATCAGTTGATCAGGATATTCTTATAATAGCTATGAAGGGGGCGGAGACCTTTTTGCAAGATAAGTTGCTTGGCTGTATGTCCACGCGTGCTGCGGCCAACATACGTGATGAAATGGACGCTCTTGGTCCTGTTCGTTTGACTGAAGTTCAAGAAGCACAAAAACAAATTATTAATGTTGCAAGAAAGCTGTCAGATGATGGAACGATTGTACTTGCCGGCCGTGGTGGCGAGGAAATGGTATAATGAATGTTATTTCAGATAGCGATAACAACCAAGAAAGCACCCTAACAAACTCTGATCTTAAAGGCTTATT
>JAPKEA010000323.1 GCA_028822275.1 Planktomarina sp.
CGACAACAGCAAAGTTATGAAACCGTTGATGCATCTGGCTCAACTCAGATTTCATATTGTCCCGCAAGTAATCAAAACCAAGCTCGTTGTTTGTGGCATAGGTCACATCACAAGCATAGGCAGTGGCTTTTTCATCATCAGGCTGCTGCGGATACACAACACCAGTGGTCAATCCCAAAGCAGCATACACTTTTGACATCCAATCTGCATCGCGACGCGCAAGATAATCATTAACTGTTACGATATGCACGCCCTTACCAGTAAGTGCATTTAAATAGGCTGGAAAGGTTGCAACCAAAGTTTTACCTTCACCAGTTCTCATCTCTGCAATATTGCCTTGATGCAGGAAAATCCCCCCCATGAGCTGCACATCGAATGCTCTGAGACCCAATGCACGCTTTGCGGCTTCACGACAATTGGCGAAGGCTTCAGGTAAAAGGCTGTCTAGTGACTCACCCGCCTTTGCCCGATCTCCAAGATCTTTGGTTTTTATAATTAGACCTTCATCACTTAAAGTTTCAAATTCTACTTCAAGCGCATTAATTTGGTCAACCGCAGGTTGCGTTGCTTTGATCTTACGGTCGTTTGGTGTACCAAAAACTTTTTTGGCAAATATTTTTAAACCCAGCATATCCACTCCGCATGGTTAATCAAATCATATGAGGGATATGCTTGCCCACTGCGCCGCCTCAGCTTATGAAAAGCAAAAGGCTTATACACAATGACCGGCTAGGCCCCTCGTGGCCTATCTAATCGATGTATGGGCCCTGCATTACAGTGTCAACGGCGCGAGCTATTCCTTGCGCAGCAAAGGATAAAACAATGGTAAATTCACACTCTATTTTGCATGGAATGGTTTTCGCAGCAATATTTTCATCTTCACTTGCAGCCGAAGAGGCAAATATCAATACCGTGGTGGCCACAGTTTCTGGCACAGAAATTACCATAGGTCATATGCTCGACGTAAAACGACAATTACCAGAACAGTATCAGTCTCTCGAAGCCAGTGTTTTATTCAGTGGGATTGTAGACCAATTACTTCAACAAGAACTGCTCGCTAATTCCCGGACTGAGGACCCAATCTGGCTTGATATTGCAATGCAAAACCAGCGGCGTAATCTTTTGTCTTCTCTGGTAATCGACGAGCTGCGGGCCAATGCGGTTACAGAAGGTTTATTAAAAAGTACCTACGCCACTAAATACCAGACCAGTTCAGGCGAACAAGAATATAAGGCTTCTCATATTTTAGTTGAAACAGAACAAAAGGCAGAAGACCTCCTAACATTGCTAAATGGCGGTACCAATTTTAATGGCTTGGCAATTGAGCACTCGACTGGTCCCTCAGCTCCAAGCGGTGGCGATCTGGGTTGGTTTGGTAAGGGTCAAATGGTTGCACCGTTTGAAACCGCTATTATGGGCATGGAAGTGGGTACATACACAGGCCCTGTGAAAACGCAGTTTGGCTACCACCTAATTTTTTTAAACGACCGCCGGGAGCTACCTCTCCCCCAATTTGAAGATGTACGTGGAGAAATTGAAGTCGAAATTCAAAATGCAGCTGTTGAAGCTCACCTCCGTGAGCTAATGGAAAATTCTGATATTGTGGTGCGCGCTATAGAGATTGATCCATCTATCCTATCAATATTAGATTTAACTTCAAAATGATCAAAAAGTCGCCTCTGGCCCCAAATTTCTTTCCTGAGCTTCCAGTCATCGTTGGGGTAGAATTCGCAACGGCCGCTGCAGGTGTTAAATATATAGATCGCGAGGATGTTATGCTTGCGTCCATTTCCCCAGGTTCCACCATTGCAGGGGTTTTTACACGGTCCACCACCCGTGCTGCCTGTGTGCTGGACTGCCAATCCAAGATTGGAGGAGATATGTCTCAAGGCGCTGCAATCCTCGTCAACTCAGGTAATGCTAACGCCTTTACTGGCGTAGCAGGTCAAGAATCAGTTGATCGAATCTGTACAGCTGTTGCAGCAAGTCTTAGCTTGCCGACCAGTGCTGTATTCACTTCTTCAACTGGCGTGATAGGTGAGACCTTACCAGACCATAAAATCACCAAATGTGTTGATAGTTTAACTAAATCTATGCGTGGTGACGCAATTGCAAATGCTGCAAAAGCGATTATTACTACTGACACTTTTGAAAAGGGTTCAACTGCTTCAATCGTGGTCTCTGGTAAAACCGTACATATTAGTGGAATAGCCAAGGGTTCGGGGATGATTGCCCCAGATATGGCCACAATGTTAGCCTATATTTTTACAGATGCCAAAATTTTGCAACCAGAACTACAAGCCCTACTCACAGATTTAAACAATAAAAGCTTTAACTGCATCACAGTTGATAGCGATACTTCAACCTCTGACGCCGTGATATGTGCCGCAACCGGAACCTCCGGTGTAGACGTAACTAGAAATGAGGTTTTTGCAAAGGCATTGAAACATGTAATGCTAGATTTAGCTCATCAGGTAGTCAAAGACGGCGAAGGTGCCACAAAATTTGTTGCCGTAGAAGTAACCGGCGCAGCCTCAGATGAAGACGCGCGCAAAGTAGCAATGTCGATTGCCAATTCACCCCTAGTTAAAACAGCCATTGCTGGTGAAGACCCAAATTGGGGACGGATTGTAATGGCCGTTGGAAAGTCTGGGGCGCAGGCAGATCGTGATCGCCTTTCTATCTGGCTTGGGCCACATTTGGTGGCAGAAAATGGCTGGGTTGCTAAAGGCTATACCGAAAAAACCGGCACTACTTATATGAAAAAAAGAAATTTGGTTATTCGGGTAGGTCTCAGCATAGGCAGTGCTACAACTACTGTTTGGACCTGTGATCTTACCCATAAGTACATTGAAATAAACGCAGATTACCGCTCATGAAAACTGTATTAGTCTCAGCTGTTGCACTGATTGACAAAGAAGGCCGTATTCTATTAACGCAGCGGCCTAAAGGGAAAACCATGGCCGGCCTATGGGAGTTTCCAGGCGGTAAGGTTGAGCCAGGGGAAACTCCAGAAGCAGCTCTAATCCGAGAACTTCAAGAAGAGTTAGGAATTAGTACTTGGAAAAGTTGTCTTGCGCCACTGACCTTCGCAAGCCATGCTTATCAGGACTTTCATTTGTTGATGCCACTATTTGCTTGTCGAAAATGGGAGGGTGTCCCACACCCATGCGAAAATCAAACACTTAAATGGGTCCGGAAGCAGGACATTCGATCATATAAAATGCCCGCTGCAGATATTCCACTAGTTCCAATTTTATTGGACTGGCTGTAAAAGAAAGTATCCATCTATTAAAATAAAGTAATTAAATTGCACCTAATACTGGTGTGGTTTTAGGCTAGATTACGCTCGACTTCTTCACGCTCAAAAATTTCAATCACATCATTTGAGCGTATATCTTCATAATTCTCAAACGCCATACCACATTCTTGACCTGATTGTACATCAGAAACTTCGTCCTTGAATCGTTTAAGGGTTTTCAAGGTACCCTCATGGACCACTATATTATCGCGTAG
>JAPKEA010000022.1 GCA_028822275.1 Planktomarina sp.
CAGACAGCTACGCACACTATCTTCACCACAAATACTTTGAGTGTAACTACGCAGACGGAATTCTGCCATTGGATAAATGGTTCGGTACATTCCATGATGGAAGTGAGGAAGCACAGGAACGTCTAAGACACAGACTTAAAGAAAAAAATAAGAAAGCCATCAGCTAATTCACAGTCTCTTCAATAATATCGTTATAAAGTTTCAATCATTACAATAACAGTATGTTAAATACCAACAAGCTCGACGCAATTCCCTTGTTTTGGTACACATAGTGGTACCATGATCCAGGGACTACGGATCAAGGCCTGAGACGCTGGGGAACTTAGCCAGATCCTGTTACGGCCTATCATTAATCGCGTAGTAACTCGTTTATAGCAGTTTTTGAGCGTGTTTTTGCATCAACGCGTTTCACGATCACAGCGCAATAAAGGTTTATGTCATTTTTGGAAGGCATAGAGCCAGCGACCACTACTGAGTAGGGTGGAACTTCACCATACATCACTTCACCAGTTTCACGATCAACTATTTTAGTGGATTTTCCGATAAAAACACCCATTCCTAAAACGGCACCTTCGCGTACGATACAACCTTCTACCACCTCAGAACGCGCACCGATAAAGCAATTATCTTCAATGATAGTTGGTCCTGCTTGCATGGGTTCAAGAACCCCACCAATTCCAACACCACCAGAAAGGTGCACGTTTTTACCAATTTGAGCACAGCTGCCAACAGTGGCCCAAGTATCTACCATTGTTCCCGTGTCGACGTAGGCACCGAGGTTCACAAATGACGGCATAAGCACGACGCCTGGGGCGATATAGGCAGATTTACGAACAACACAGTTTGGAACCGCACGGAACCCTGCAGCGCCCCATTCCGCCTCGCCCCAGCCTTTCCACTTGCTATCGACTTTGTCCCACCAGCTCGCGCCCTGAGGGCTGCCGGCTTGAAGCTCCATGTCTTTGAGACGAAAGCCTAAAAGAACGGCTTTTTTAGCCCATTGATTCACGTACCAGTCACCACTTTCTCGGCGTTCGGCCACGCGTAATGAGCCACTATCGAGAGCATTTAGGGTTGCCTCAATTGCGTCACGAGTTTCGCCGGTAGTCGCTGGAGTGATAGTGTTACGTGTCTCCCACGCGGCCTCGATTGCTGTTTCTAGCTGTGCGTTTGACATAACTGGCTCCGGGGTAAAAATATATTAATGGGTTGATAATGAAACTATGAAGGCACGTCCACGCCTTATTATCATTTACATAAACAACTTGTTTCTGCGACGTAACAGGTGTTTTTAGATTTTATAATGGGGATGGCGCTGGGTTTGCACCGCATAGTAACACTGCCAGTCGCTCATCAGTCTCTGGCTTATATGCACCGCTCAGAACTGCGGCTAAAGCTGCAGCACCTGCAGGTTCGACCAATTGGCGAAGATTTTGCCAAATCAAGAGCTGTGCTTGCCTGATAGCCTCGTCAGTTACATTTACAGTCTCAAGTTTTCGCTGTTTTGCTAAATCATAGCATATTTTGCCAACCTGACGTGCACCCAATGCGTTGGCAGCAATGCCAGAAACATCTACCTGTGTGTCTGGGCCGTTCTGTAGGGCTTTGGTCAAAGTTGGTGCATTAAATGGCTCAACACCCATAATTTTGGGTCCACTATCGCACCAAGCCATAGCACCACCAATGAGCCCGCCGCCGCCAACTGCGATAAGGACTGTATCAGCCTGTAAGCCTTGATCTTCCCATTCAGCCATAACAGTTCCTTGCCCTGCAACTGTATTTGGGGCGTCAAATGCATGGATTTGGGCGGCTCCTGTCTCCGTTTCGTAGGTTAATGCCATCTCCAACGCGTTTGAGTATGCGCCTGAGACAACAACAAGATCCGCTCCTAGATTTTGGATGAGTTTAATCTTAGCTTCACCCGCAATTTCAGGGACATAAATACGGGCTTTGTGACCTAATCTTGCAGCAGCCCAAGCAACCGCTGCACCATGATTTCCACCGCTGGCTGCGACTAAACCTGCTGGTGGTACATCCATTGATAATAGGGAATTCAATGCACCACGCGCCTTAAAACTGCCGGTGTGCTGCATATGTTCAAGCTTGAAAGAAAGATGATGACCAAAAGCTGTAGTCTCAATTACAGGCGTACGATGTACATGTGGGCGGATTTTCTCCCATGCAGTACTGATTTGTTCTCTGTTCATGGCCCGGTTGCTCCTGATTGCTTGCATCCCCCTGACGAATAGTCCCAACTTGATTTTGAAACAAGTACAGTGAGATTATCTTATGGCAAACCAGACACGAAAACACGTCATGCGCAGTAGTCCTGAAGATATGAGGGCGGCCAAAGGCGCGCCAGATACGGCTCAAACCCGCGCGCCAGCTTACCGTCTTGCCTATGATGATGCCGAATTTTTATGTAGTGATGACCTGCGCCCTATTCGCTTGCAACTAGAGCTTTTGAAGCCTGAACTGATGATGGATGAGCAGGGCATAAAATCTACAATTGTGCTGTTTGGGGGCGCGCGTATTCCAGACCCCGCTGAGGATGAAAACACTTGCTCAGAAACGTTGGGTAATTTGTCACGATACTACGAAGAGGCGCGTTTGTTTTCTAAAAAAATCACCCGTGCATCGGACGGCTTCAGCGATGTTATAGTAACAGGGGGTGGCCCGGGAGTTATGGAAGCTGGTAATCGCGGCGCGCAAGATGCGGGGGGGCATTCAATTGGCCTCAATATAGTTTTGCCACATGAACAAGCACCAAATGCATACGTTACACCCGAGCTGTGCTTTAATTTTCATTATTTCGCGGTCCGGAAAATGCATTTTTTAATGCGTGCAAGCGCGGTGTGTGTTTTCCCCGGAGGATTTGGAACTTTGGATGAGATGTTTGAAAGTCTGACGCTTATCCAAACGGGTCGAATGGACCCCATTCCGTTCTTGCTATTTGGTGAAGAATTTTGGCGCTCAATTATAAATTGGGAAGCCTTAGCTGACGCAGGTACAATATCTGCGGATGATCTCAAGTTATTTAAATTTGTTGAGACAGCAGATCAGGCTATTGCAGAAATTAAAAATTGGCGTGTTTAAATAGCCTAGCTTCAGCAAGCCGACCGTTAAAGTAATTTATCGGTTAATCTTGATTTAAGATATTAACCCAACCCGGTTTCAGCGATGATTTCTTTACGGCTTTTACGGGCGCGTTCGGTGGCTGATTTCAACTGCCCGCAAGCGGCAAAAATATCCTCACCGCGAGGTTTTCGAACTGGACTGGCATAACCTGCTTGATATACGATTTCGGAGAATGCTCTAATTCTGTTGCTTGATGACCGCTCATAAGGTGCGCCTGGCCAAGGATTAAAAGGAATAAGGTTTACTTTCGCCGGGATGCCTTTGATTAATTTCACCAATCGATATGCATCTTCATCCGTATCATTCACACCTTTTAGCATAACGTATTCAAAGGTAATTCGTTCGGAATTGCTGACCTTTGGGTACTCTCGCAACGCGTCCAGCAGAACCTCTAAGTTCCAGCGTTTGTTAATAGGAACTAATTTATTGCGAACCTCATCTGTGGTTGCGTGAAATGAAATTGCTAAAAGACAGCCAATTTCTGTGGCAGTTCGCGCAATCTCTGGCACGACACCTGACGTCGAGAGGGTGATACGGCGACGCGAGAGAGAAATACCTTCAGGGTCCATTGCAATTTTCATTGCATCGCGAACATTCTCAAAATTGTAGAGTGGCTCCCCCATGCCCATAAGAACAATATTAGATAAAAGACGGGCCTGATTTGGTGGATTTTTCACACCTGCTTCAGGCCACTCACCCAAATCATCTCGAGCCAACATGACTTGCCCAATAATTTCAGCGGTGGTGAGATTACGCACTAATTTTTGAGTTCCAGTATGGCAGAACGAACACGTTAGGGTGCAGCCGACTTGGCTGCTGATGCATAGGGTCCCGCGGTCTTGTTCTGGGATGTAAACGGTTTCAACCTCATGGCCACCTGCAATACGTAAAAGATATTTTCGCGTTCCATCGACTGAGACTTGCTTGGACACAATTTCAGGAATTGAGATTGTAAAGTTTGAAGCTAAAAAAATACGATAATCTTTAGCAAGGTTGGTCATTTTCTCAAATTCACGCACACCTTTCTGGTAGATCCATTGCCAGATTTGACCGGCGCGCATTTTGGCCTGTTTCTCTGTGGTACCGGCATTTTCTAACGCTGCGCGCAGTTCTTCGCGAGAAAGGCCTACAAGGTTGGTGGGGCCAGTGGGCATTTTTCGAGGGATCGTTAGAAGGTCCTGCGTTATTGGTACTGATGCATCAGTCATGGGCTCTATCCAAATAAATAAGGCCCCGCTTTAACAGGGCCCCACGTCTTTGCCAATTGCTCAGGGTCAACTTAGCCCGAACAACGTTTTTCTGCCTCTTTAACTGCTGCGGTAAAGCCGAGCAGACTGAAGGTGTCTTTTGTAACCGTTCCACGGCCAGACTGTCCAGTGATTACTGCCTGGGCGCCACGCTTCATGGCAGCCACAATGGTTGCGTCATCTGCTGGGGTTGGAGGCCAGGCCCAATCATCCTCGGTCGCTAACTCGTAGCGCTCCCCATCCATTTCCAGTTTCAGGGGGTCGCCCTTTGCAAATGGGTATCCGCCTGTAAATGCAACTTGCCCTTGGGTACTAACCTCTGGACGAAAAAATACGTACAAAAATATATCACCACGACGTACTGACACTGGTTTACCATTTTTGGTGTTTACGGTTTCCTTGGGTACTGTAACGGCCCAGCATTCTTTTGGATTTGTTTCCTGGTAGACTGCCCAATCAGTTTCGACCGCCACGCGATTGCTGCTTTCCTGCGCAATGGTTGAGGTTGTTATCGCTGTAAACCCGAAAGCCACTGTTAAAAGAAGTTTCTTGATCATATTTTATTGCCTCTATTTAATGCGCAAATCGTACATTATTGTCATTTTTTATATTTTACTAGCTGCTTTCGCCGATCTTAGTTAATCCTAACTTAACGCACCGAATGCTTATCAGGAAACCCCTGATAGCTTCTTGTTAAAAAAAAGTGCTCGGAGAAGTAAAAAATGTTAAGTTCAGTCCCCTTAGTTGAAGTTTGGCGTGGCGAATTTCTTGAAAGCCAGCATCGTGGTCACGCCGTTATGTGTGGTTCTGCCGGTGAGATTTTACAGACTTGGGGTGATCCTGCTCAAGTGATTTTACCACGCTCATCCTGTAAGATTTTGCAAGCTCTTCCGTTGATAACGTCTGGGGCCGCTGATGCATTCGGGTTAAATACCCGCCATCTTGCTTTAGCTTGTGCGTCACATCAAGGGGCACAAATACATTCTGACCTGGTCCAAGCTTGGGTTCGAGGTCTTGGGAAAACAGATGATGACTTTCGCTGCGGACCTCAGTGGCCACGTGATATTTCGGCTAGCAATATGATGGTAAAAATGGATCAAACACCCTGTCGTTACCATAATAATTGCTCTGGTAAACATAGCGGTTTTTTAACCCTCGGAAAGCATTTGAACGCGGGGCCGGATTATCAACTTATTGACCATCCCGTGCAGCAAGCTGTGTTTGGGGCCTTCGAGGAGATGACCGATGAAACCAGTTCAGGTTATGGCATAGATGGATGCTCAGCTCCAAATTGGGGGACCAGCATTGCAGGGTTGGCCCGCGCTATGGCCCGTTCCGCGGGAAACGGAGCTGATAGGTTGGGGCAAGCCGCAGGGCGTTTACGTGACGCTATGATAGAACATCCTGAGTTGGTGGCTGGCGAGACTCGAGCCTGCACTGAATTGATGCGGGCTGCACCTGGTGTTGCCCTTAAGACAGGAGCTGAGGCAGTGTTTACTGCGATAATTCCTAGTAAAAAAATTGGAATAGCCGTTAAAATCGAAGATGGCGCGTTCCGTGCCAGCGAAGCTGTAATAACTGCGCTTTTGATCCAATTAGGAGTTTTGGATGCCGAACACCCGTCAACTTTAAAGCGACTTGGGCCAATTTACAATTGGGACGGCCTGGAGACTGGTAGGATTACGGTCACTCTGGATTGAAATTGTTAGGTAGGTTCTACAAACTCAGATTTTTGGAAACCTTGTAAGTAAAGCAACCCAGTTAAATCTCCGTGGTTGATCCTGACGGTGACTTGGTCTTGCACGATTGGTTTTGAATGCAAGGCTACACCGGTCCCTGCGATTTTTAGCATGCCTAAATCATTCGCTCCATCACCCACCGCTAAGACGTCATTTGATGTTAAGCCTTGTGCAATACTAATTTCTTTTAGCGCCAAAACTTTGGCTTCGCGGCCCAAGATTGGATTGCTGACTTGGCCGGTGAGCAGCCCATTACTTTTTAAAAGGATATTGGCTCGATGTTCGTTAAACCCTAATGCCTGCGCAACACGTTGTGTGAAGTCTGTGAATCCGCCACTTACAAGTGCGGCATAGCCTTCATGAGCGCGATGTGTCGCGAGTAGGGTGCCGCATCCTGGCATAAATGTTACACGTTTTTGGTAAACCTGTTCGATGATCTCCTCAGAAAGACCTTTTAAAAGCTCCACGCGTTCATTCAAAGCTTGTTCAAAATCAAGCTCGCCATTCATTGCGCGCGCTGTAATGCCTGCTACATGAGTACCTACACCAGCTTCTATGGCTAATTCATCAATGCATTCTTGCTCAATCATTGTGCTGTCCATATCGGCCAGAAGAATTTTCTTACGCCTACTTTCCGAAGACTGCACAATCAAATCAATTCCAATTTTTTGCATCTCGGCCCAAACTTGCCACAGATTTTCTGGTTGAGTGAGAATTTCAAATTCAACGGCCTCCATCGCTGCAAGCCATTTAATGCTCCGCCCACCCCATGCACTGCAGATGGATTGAGCTAAATCAGACGTAATTTTTTGAGCGCCAGGCGTGCAAAGCAAAGTTGTGGTAAACATCGCGACCTCATATCTATTATCTTGGATGTGCCAAGAAGTTTAGCGAGTTGCAAGTGATCCAAAGGCTTGTTCAGAACGAACAGACACTATAATAAAAATATTGGGGGAAGCCATGTTTAAATTTTTAGCCTTCACGGTGAGTTTTTTTCTTGCATCATCAGCGATCGCGGAAATTAAATTTCCTGAGTTGACGTCAGACGACTTGAATGGCCGGAGTATGAATTTACCGGCTGACTTGCCTGGCGAAACAACAATTATTTTTGTTGCCTACAAGCAACGGCAACAGCCAAAGATTGATGCTTGGGTTGAGCGACTTGGCCTCACTGAAACAGGCGGACCTGCATGGGTGGAAATGCCTGTCGTTGGAAAAGGCGCTGCAATTTTCCGATCTTTTGTAGACAACGGTATGCGGTCTGGAATTACATCTCAAAAAATGAGGGCAAGGACTATTACGATCTATTCCAGCCGCAGTGCTTTTAACCGTGCAATGGGGCTAAAGGGGCGCAACGACATATATGTGCTTTTGGTAGATCGAGATGGTTCTGTCAGAGAAATTATACGAGGCGATGTATCTGAGAAAAAAGTGGACCAATTACGTGCTGCTTATCCGTAAAAGGTTTTCGTCCGTGTTTTCTATTGGCTAAATAACTCCCCTCTAATGAATCGTAAAATTACGATTTTGATCCCTTTCTGCCCTTGTGGTGCTCTCCACTAAACCGTACCAATGTAAGTGGGACACCCTTCCCCAACGAAGGGCGAATATCTGAGAGGATAGCAGAAATGGCTACTAAACAACCGGCTACGCGGCCGGAAAACCCGCGGTTTTCTTCTGGCCCTTGTGCCAAACCCCCGACATGGAATTTGAATGCTCTATCGGATGCTTGGCTAGGTCGGTCGCACCGTGCAACAGGTGGAAAAACCAGATTAGCAAATGCAATTTCGCAAACACGTCAGGTTTTAAACATCCCGAAAGACTATAAAGTCGGCATTGTTCCTGCGTCTGACACAGGCGCTTTTGAAATGGCGATGTGGTCTATGCTAGGCGCTCGGCCTGCCGAGATGGTGGCTTGGGAGAGCTTTGGATCGGGTTGGGTCAGTGATGTAGTAAAACAACTTAAGATCGAAGCTATAGAGCACACAGCTGAGTATGGCGAAATCGTTGATATGGCTCGTTTGAACTTTAATAATGACGTGTGTTTCACTTGGAATGGTACCACCTCCGGTGTTTGCTTGCCTTCCGGTGATTTTATACCTGACAACCGCGAAGGCATTACGCTGTGCGACGCAACCTCAGCTGCTTTTGCCGTAGAACTTCCGTGGGAAAAACTCGACGTTACAACATTTAGTTGGCAAAAAGTACTGGGTGGTGAAGCAGCACATGGAGTGCTTATTTTGTCTCCTAGGGCTGTTGAGCGCTTGGAAAGCTATACGCCTATTTGGCCTTTGCCCAAAATTTTTCGCCTTACGAAAAATGGAAAACTTATTGATGGCATCTTCACTGGTTCAACGATTAATACACCGTCTATGCTCTGTGTTGAAGATTATCTTTTTGCATTAGATTGGGCTAAAAGTATTGGGGGGCTTGCCGGCCTTATCGGACGTGCGCAAGCTAATGCACAAGCTGTGTGGGATTTCTGCAGTTCTCGTGATTGGATTGCTAATCTGGCTGTTAATGAAGATACGCGCTCAGTTACTTCGGTTTGTCTAAAGTTTACAGATAATCGAATTGAAGATCCATCAGCCTTTGCAAAAGCCATTGCAAAACGGATGGATGAGCAGGGCGTGGCTTTTGATGTTGGGGCCTATCGAGATGCGCCGGCTGGATTAAGGATCTGGTGTGGTGCCACCATTGAAACTGCTGACATTGAGGCGATGTTGCCGTGGCTTGAGTGGGCTTATCTGATTGAGCTCGAAGCTCAATAATTCTCGGTATGCCAAAGGCCTACTGTTTCCAAATGATTTAAAATAAGGAGAGCCGACATGGCCCCCAGAGTTCTTGTATCCGATAAACTGTCTGAAACAGCCGTTCAAATTTTCCGTGACCGAGGTATCGAAGTCGACTTTGAGCCAGACTTAGGGAAAAACAAAGAGAAGCTACTTTCGATAATAGACCAATACGATGGCCTTGCAATTCGCTCTGCAACCAAAGCAACTGAGAGGGTTATCAATGCGGCTAAAAATCTCAAAGTAATCGGCCGCGCTGGTATCGGTGTTGATAATATAGATCGGGCAGCGGCCTCAAAAAAAGGCATCATTGTGATGAATACGCCTTTTGGAAATATGATAACAACGGCAGAACACGCGATTGCGATGATGTTTTCAGTGGCGCGTCAAATCCCGGAGGCCAGTGCTTCAACACATGCTGGAAAATGGGAAAAGTCTAAATTTATGGGTGTGGAGCTGACCAGTAAAACGCTTGGAGTGATTGGTGCTGGCAACATTGGGGGCATTGTATGCGAGCGCGCAATTGGCCTTAAAATGAAAGTTATAGCCTATGATCCGTTTCTGTCTGAGGAGCGTGCACAGAAGCTTGGTGTCGAGAAAGTAGAACTAGATAACTTGTTCGCACGCGCTGATTTTATTTCATTGCATGTGCCAAAAACAGATCAAACAGCTAATATCATTAGCGCTGAAGCCATTAAAAAAATGAAGCCTGGTGTGCGCATTATTAACTGTGCTCGCGGTGGTTTGGTCGATGAAGAGGCGCTTGCACACGCGATCAGTGAAGGTCACGTAGCAGGGGCTGCATTCGATGTGTTTGCAGTGGAGCCCGCAACGAATAGCCCATTGTTTAACCTGCCAAATGTTGTCTGTACTCCGCATTTGGGCGCCGCCACCACTGAAGCTCAAGAAAATGTAGCTTTGCAAGTCGCTGAACAAATGTCCGATTACCTTTTGACTGGTGCAGTGACCAACGCATTGAATATGCCGTCTGTTACGGCTGAGGAAGCAAAAACTATGGGGCCTTGGTTGGCGTTAGCAGGCAACCTAGGTGCGTTCATCGGGCAAATGACCAATGAGCCAATCAAAGCTATAAACATCCTGTACGATGGTACGGTTTCAAACATGAACCTTGAGGCACTCAACTGTGGCGTTGTTGCAGGCATCATGAAGGCGGGAAATCCAGACGTGAATATGGTGAGTGCTCCCGTGATTGCTCAGGAACGTGGCATTAAGATCAGCACAACACACCAGAATAAATCTGGCGTATTTGACGCCTACATCAAGGTAACGGTTGTGACGCAAAAGCAGGAGCGCTCTGTAGCGGGAACTGTCTTTAGTGATGGCAAGCCGCGCTTTATCCAGATCAAAGGCATCAACGTCGACGCTGAAATTGGCCGCTATATGCTTTACACAACGAATAATGATATTCCAGGTATCATTGGTTTACTTGGATCAAAATTGGGCGAAAACGGTGTTAATATTGCAAACTTCACATTGGGTCGCGCTGAGGCGGGTGGTGAGGCAATTGCATTGCTTTATGTTGATGAACCTATTGCAGATTTTGTCCTTACTGAGCTATCTGCAACTGAAAAATTCATCCAAGTGAAACGTTTGGAGTTTGATGTCTAATGAAACCAATTTATGCGATCGGTGATGTTCATGGAGAACTGGAAGGCCTCGACGAAGCGCTTGCGCTTGTTGAGACAGATGGCGGCACTTCAGCTAAAATTGTCTTCCTCGGTGATTACACTGATCGCGGTAAAGATAGTCGTGGTGTTATAGACCGATTGATCGAAGGCCGCGACGTGGGTCGTGACTGGACTTTTTTAAAAGGTAATCATGACCGGATGTTTGAATGGTTTTTGGAAAGCCCAAGTAGAGCAGACCAAACGCTCTTTATTGATCTAAGTTGGCTACATGAACGCTTAGGGGGGCGTAAAACTCTGGCCTCCTATGGGCTCAACTTCTCCAACCGACGCCGGCTGATGCATGTGCATGCAGAAGCTTTAGTAGCTGTGCCTCATTCACACAAAGAGTTTCTGAAAGCTTGTGTTTTAACTTATGAAACCGAAATGCTTTTTTTCTGTCATGCTGGAATTCGGCCTGATGTCGCGTTGCCTGCACAAACCGAAGAGGATTTACTTTGGATCAGGGAGGAATTTCACACATGGTCTACGCCTCACCCAAAGCTAATTATACATGGGCATACGCCCGTTGAATTTGCCACACATTATGGAAACCGTATTAATCTTGATACAGGGGCAGGGTATGGCAAAGCCGTTACTGCTGCAGTGTTTGAGGGTGGTGAGGTACATTGTTTGACAAGCAATGGACGCAAGGCCTTAAAAAATAATATATAAATTAAGAATTCTCAACAACCAAGTGCCATTGCATTTGGCTCTGCGCAAGTTGGGGTATTCAAAGACTATAAAATACAGCTAAATATTGTAAGTATAATTCGTATTACTTACCACTCAGATGCTTGTTAAAAACCTCCAGCACTCGTTCATATACATCTCGCTTGAAAGGAACAATTGCTAAAGGTAGTTCCTTAGGGGCGATCCATTTCCAAGCGGAAAATTCGGGAACTTTTGTCGAAATATTTATATCAGCGTCAGTACCATTAAAGCGCATCAAAAACCATTTTTGCAGCTGCCCACGATATTTCCCATTCCAAAGCTTTGGAATGAGGTCTGCCGGCAACTCATATGGAATCCAGTCAACACTTTCGGCTAGAATTGTTACCATATCCGGCGAAATTCCAGTTTCTTCCTCTAATTCACGCAATGCAGCAACACGGGGATCTTCTCCAGGATCAATCCCGCCTTGCGGCATTTGCCAGGCATCAGAATGGTTATTGATGCGCTGCGCCGCGAAAGCATAGCCGTCTGTATTTATCACCATTATCCCAACATTGGAACGATAAGGCAGGCTCTCGATATCGATTGCTCGCATCATTGGTTAATTACCAATCTGAATTTTTGATAGACCTTTGAGTAGGTCAATTGCGTAAGACAATTGGAAATCATCCTCGCGCAATGTTGCTGCTTCTTCGGCGACGGCTCGCTCTGTTTCAATCTGTTTCTGTTCTTCCTCACTGAGGCTATCATTATCGAGGGACCCGCGTAGATCGGCTTCTGAGCGAGCTGAACGGGAACTGTCTTCTTCTCTATCATCCTCTTTTGGAGCCCGGCGTGGTTGCGCGACAATAATATCTGGCGAAACACCAAGAGCTTGAATGGAGCGACCTGAAGGGGTGTAATAACGTGCAGTTGTAAGGCGCATCGCACCATCTCCTG
The DNA here is from genome assembly GCA_028822275.1 of Planktomarina sp. Lineage (GTDB taxonomy): Bacteria > Pseudomonadota > Alphaproteobacteria > Rhodobacterales > Rhodobacteraceae > Planktomarina. Next base: position 12,216 of record JAPKEA010000022.1, read on the forward strand.
GGATTGGCATCACGGTTTGTACCGAGCCTTTTCCAAAGCTTTTTGTGCCAACCACAATCGCTCTGCGATGATCTTGCAGTGCCCCAGCTACAATTTCAGATGCTGAGGCCGAGCCCCCGTTGATCAATACAACAATGGGTTTAGATTGAGCCAAATCACCTTTGCGTGCATTCCAACGATCAGCCTGTGACGGATCGCGCCCACGGGTTGAAACAATTTCACCTTTTTCAAGAAAAGCGTCTGAAACCATTATCGCCTGATTTAGTAAGCCACCGGGGTTGTTACGCAAATCAATTACAAACCCATTAATATTTTCTATGCCTCCAGCAGCTTCAATTTGTGTTTTGATCCCATCTTGGAGGTTAGGATAAGTTTGATCATTAAATGTGCTTATTCGCAGCACAACTGTTTCACCTATAGACCGGTCACGTACGGCTGTCAGTTTGATTGTGTCGCGAATGATGGTGACGTCGAAAGGCTCGGGTTCCCCCTCACGGACAACAGTGATTATTATTTTGGATCCTACAGGACCACGCATCAAATCTACAGCCTCACTCAAAGTAAGTCCCAAAAGTCCTTCCCCATCAACATGGGTTATAAAATCGCCTGGCTGCATGCCTGCTAGATCGGCGGGTGTGTCATCCATAGGAGTTACAACTTTAACAAAACCGTCTTCTTGGGTCACTTCTATGCCCAATCCTCCAAAAGCCCCGCGTGTTTGAATGCGCATATCGGCGGCGTCATCGGGAGATAAATAGCTTGAGTGTGGGTCTAATGAGGTCAACATTCCATCAATTGCAGCTTCGATGAGTTTTTCGTCGTCAACTTCTTCAACATAGTCGAGCCTAATGCGATCAAAGATATCACCAAACAACTTGAGTTGCTGATAGGTTTTGGCTTCAGCGGATTCTTGCGCCAGAAGAGGCCCTGCAAATTGGGTGGCTATTGTTGCGCCAAGTAGCCCGCCAACCACAGTTGCGATCAGTAATTTTCTCATACGACTATCCTCGTTCCGCCGCAGGTCCAATCCTTTGGGCCTGCCCACAATTGATTTTCTTTGAGATCCACATAGAATCTTTATGGATCCCGGTTTCTATTAATTATATTATTCTACATAGCTTGATATAGGCATCTTTCATCACAACTGCTCCAGTTTTTAAATAACCACTAATTTCAAATTAATACTGTTGGTGAATTACACCTTCAAGTTTTTTCTCTTGGGGTTTGTATCAAACATGTCCCTGTCATTTCGGTAGGTATAGGAAGGCCCATCAGATGCAGTAAGCTTGGAGCGATATCTGCGAGTTTTCCACAAGATAGGTGTGTGCCATCCTTTGTGCCAACAACGATAGCGGGTACTAAATTAGTAGTATGGGCAGTGTGGGGCCCACCAGTTATGGGATCTAACATAACCTCACAATTGCCATGGTCTGCAGTTAAGATCATTTGGCCACCAGCTGCTTTTAAAGCGGATACTACGCGCCCCAACCCACGATCTACCGCTTCGCAAGCAGCGATCGCAGCTTGTAAGTTGCCGGTATGACCAACCATATCTGGATTGGCGTAATTGGTGATGATCAGATCAAAATTGGCTTCGATTGCTGCTACAAATTTATCCGTCACTTCGTCGGCAGACATCTCAGGTTGCAGATCATAGGTCGCCACTTTGGGGGAGGCCGGCATAAAACGTTCTTCGCCTTGATATAAGGTTTCGCGACCACCATTCATAAAGAATGTAACATGAGGGTATTTTTCGGTCTCAGCTAATCGATATTGGCATTTTCCATTTTTGGCGACCCAAGCCCCGAGTGTGTTTTCAATATTGCGTTTGGGAAAAACGGCCTCAAGGTACATATCATGTGCGTCAGAGTAGCTAACCATTCCTAATTGAGTTGCTAATTTGGGACGTAGGCCTGTATCAAAACTTGCGAAATCAGGATCACAGAGGGCGGATAGAATCTCACGGGCACGGTCCGCTCTGAAATTTAAACAGAACAATCCATCATCTTTTTTCAAGCCTGCATAATCACTGATTACTGTGGCAGGAATAAATTCGTCTGTTTTTTCAGCGTTATAGGCCTGATCAATTGCGGTTAACGCTGTTTGAGCATGTGATCCCTCTGCGTGCGTGATGGCAGCAAATGCAGTTTGCACGCGGTCCCACCTGTTATCACGGTCTAGTGCAAAATACCTTCCAATGATGGTTGCAATCTGAGCCCCTTGGGGGAGGTTCTCCATCAGCATTTTAAAGTATTTTTTTGCCGTAGTGGGTCCTACATCACGGCCATCAGAAATGGCGTGTATGGCTATTGGAATACCAAGAGCAGAAAAAAGTTTTACTGCAGCAAGCATATGTGAGAGATGGGCGTGTACGCCTCCATTAGAGATGACGCCCATAATGTGAGCGGTCCCACCTGTTTTGCGTAAGACATCTGCAAAGGCTAGGATTTTAGAATTAGTAAAAAAACTTTGATCTTCGATAGCTAGGTCAATTTTTCCTAAATCCATGGGCACAATTCGACCTGCTCCTATATTGGTGTGGCCAACCTCTGAATTGCCCATTTGTCCAGTCGGCAACCCAACGTCAGGGCCATGCGTGACCAATGTTGCATTGGGGCATGTAGCCATCAGACGGTCAAAGTTAGGTGTCTGTGCCAATACAGGAGCGTTTGCAGTGCGCTCGCTGCTCAGCCCCCAGCCATCTAAAATGCAAAGTACAGTCGGCGTGCTCATAGTGTACTCCTTAAGTGTTGGCTCTTTTTATACGATCTGGCTGGTTCTGCCACTGCTTTTACACCCAGGGACTCGACTCTGATATATTACTTGATTTAAATAGAACAAAATAGGAACAAAAGTCTGTTACCATAGATGCAACATCGTCGAATATTATCTCTTTGGTTTCCTCGAATGGGGGCTGAGCGGCTGCTACGGCAGGATCGTATATGTGAAAATTTGCCCTTTGCTATAGTGCGTAACACTGGGCAAATGCATGTACTTTCTTCTTTGTCACTCGGCGCAGAGGACTATGGTTTAACACAAGATCAACCATTGCGTGACGCAATGGCGATGTGCCCTAACCTGATCACCCGATTACAAAATATTCAATTAGAAGCTCTTTTTCTGAGTAGTTTGCGACGCTGGGCAGGTAAGTTTTCACCTTGGGTGGCAGAGGAGGCTCATAATTCCCTAGTGCTTGACCTTACAGGGTGCAGTCATCTTTTTGGGGGTGAGGCCAATTTAGTTCAAAAAATTGAATTAGAATGTTATGATTTGGGCTTATCTGTGCATCTTGGAGTGGCAGATACAAAAGGCGCGTCTTGGGCCTTAGCTCGATATGCAGGCCAACCCATTAGACTGACCCGTACTGGAGATGCGATCGATCAGGAGGCACACGCCACACGGTCCCGTGCAGTGAAGCGACGTAATTGGGAGCGCGGAGGGAAACCTCCACGCCTTCATTCCAATACCGGGGGGGCGGGACGAATTGCTGCGGCTGGTTTTACGCGTCAAGCTCTTGGAGTTTTACCTGTTGAAGCCTTACGGCTTGAAGACCATGTTGTCGTAGCTCTTAATCGGTTGGGCATACGTCGCGTTGAAGATCTTATTGGTCAGCCGCGCGCTTCAATTGCCCGCCGGTTTGGCAAAGGTACGGTTTATCGAATGGATCAAGCGCTGGGCGTTGCGCCTGAACCGGTGAGTCCAGCCAAGCAAGCCTTGCATTTTGCCTGTAGGCTAACATTTCCCGAACCTATTGGCCGTATGGAAGATATGCAGGCAGCATTGCATAAGTTGCTTCCACGACTGGGTGCAGGATTGGGTGCGCAAGGCCGTGGTGTGCGACGGTTACGCTTAGAGGCGTATCGTACAGATCAAACAATGCAGTGGGTTGAGGTCGGATTGGCTCGGCCCACTGCAGATTCGGATAGGATGTATCCACTTTTGGCGGTAAATCTCGCTGAGATTGATGCTGAATTTGGGGTTGATATTATGCGAGTGGTTGCTGCACAAACAGAGCCTATCTACGCTCAGCAACATAAGGGCCATATTGAGGTGGGGGCTGCAGTTGCTGCACGATTGTCTGAAAATACAGCGTTGGATGATCTCATAGGAACATTGGGCGCACGTATCGGGTTAGAGGCTATCACCCGATTGCATCCTGGTGATAGCCATATCCCTGAAAAGGCAGCCCAAGTATTGGCAGCCGCATGGTCTGTACCTGAAATGGATTGGCAAGATTCAACACGGCCACGCCCCTTGGTTGTGTTTCAGCCAGAGCCAGTGATAGCACATGACGGACCGCAAGTACCGTCACAGTTTAAATGGCGTGGGCAAACTCATGAGTTGGCCCACGCCCAAGGACCTGAGCGGATTGCACCAGAATGGTGGTTAGCTGAGCGTGCATGGCGCAGTGGTACACGCGACTATTGGCAAGTCTTAACCAAAGCTGGGGATAGGTTTTGGCTATATTTTGCGCATGGGGGTGTAGTTCCAGGGGGATGGTTTTGCCAAGGTAGATTTGCATGATTAAAAAAGAGATTAGAAACAAACACGGAATACGCCTAATTACTTTTCCTTTT
>JAPKEA010000324.1 GCA_028822275.1 Planktomarina sp.
GGTGTGTCTACGGGTGACCGTACTATTGTTGTAACCAATAATGATGATGCATATCGCACAGCTTTATTTCTGAAGTCCGCAGGTCTGGATGTGCCTGCGATCATCGATACGAGGGCCGAAGGTGGTGGTGAATTGATGGCGCAAGCTACTGCAGCTGGTATTCGAGTCGAAACGGGGCGGGGGATTGCTAAAGTTAAAGGCAGTAAACGGGTAACGGCAGTAAGCCTCTGCGCTCAAGTGGGGGAAGGCTCTGAAATTGAGGAGATCCCCTGCGACGTCGTTGCGATGTCCGGTGGCTGGTCGCCAGTTGTACACCTTTGGTCACATTGTGGTGGCAAATTATTTTGGGATGATAAGAAAGCGATGTTCCGACCAGATGTCAACAAGCCACCTATTGGTTCAAACGGAGAAGGTTTTGTGATTGTTGCTGGGATCGCAAGTGGTCATTTGCGCAGTGCGGAAGTCATACAAGATGCACGGCAAGCTGGCCTAACTGCAGCCAAATTGGTTGGTGGGAAAAAGGCCAAGGATGCTAAATTGGCTGATGTACAGGATGCGAACGAGGCAGCAATGGAACCTGTCTGGCTTATGCCGCACGGGGCGAGCTATGAGCTCCGATCGAAGACTTGGTTAGATTTCCAAAATGATGTAAAGGTCAGTGACGTTCAATTGGCAGCGCAAGAGGGTTTTGAAAGCGTCGAGCATGCAAAGCGTTACACGACGCTGGGTATGGCGACAGATCAAGGAAAACTTTCTAATATAAATGGGTTGGCAATTCTTGCCGAAGCTCTTAATTCTGATATACCAAGTGTTGGCACGACAACTTTTCGGCCACCTTATACACCAATTTCAATGGCATCTTTGGCTGGCGAAGCACGTGGTGAACTATTTCAGCCCGTACGAAAAACACCGATGCACGAATGGCATGATGCACATGGCGCTGATTGGGAGCCCGTAGGTGGTTGGAGACGCCCATATGCATACATTAAAAGTAGTGAAACAGTAGACCAGGCTGTGCACCGTGAGGTAATCAACACTCGGCAGAACCTTGGAATTTTAGATGCATCTACCCTTGGCAAGATTATTGTAAAAGGTCCAGACGCTGGAAAATTTCTGGACATGATGTATACGAACATGATGTCCAACTTGAAGCCAGGTCGCTGCCGTTATGGCTTGATGTGTTCGGAAAATGGCTTTTTGACTGATGACGGTGTAGTGGCGCGAGTTGATGAACAAACTTGGCTGTGCCACACAACCTCAGGCGGCGCTGATCGTATCCATGCCCACATGGAAGAATGGCTTCAAACCGAATGGTGGGATTGGAAAGTTTGGGTGGTTAATGTTACCGAACAGCTTGCTCAAGTCGCTGTTGTCGGTCCGAACGCACGCAAGGTTTTAGAAAAATTAGGTGGCATGGATTTGTCGGCTAAAGCACTTCCATTTATGGCGTGGGCAGATGGTGAAATAGGCGGCTTCAGCTGTCGAGCTTACCGGATCTCGTTCTCCGGCGAATTGTCTTATGAGATTGCAATTCCAGCTAATCGAGGTTTGGATTTCTGGAAAATGGTGGTTGAGGCTGGGGCCGAATTTGGAATTGATCCATACGGTACCGAATGTCTTCACATTTTGCGTGCCGAAAAAGGCTTTATTATGATTGGTGATGAGACTGATGGTACGGTTATTCCGCAGGATTTGGGCCTTTCTTGGGCAATTTCAGAGAAAAAAGATGATTTCTTAGGTAAGCGGGCTCAAAAGCGATCGTTCATGGATAATCCGGATCGTTGGCAGTTGGTTGGTCTTGAGACACTTGATGGTTCAGTTCTAGAAGATGGTGCCTATGCGATAGCAGAGGGCAAAAATGCCAATGGTCAGACCAATACTCAAGGACGTGTAACTTCGACTTATCACTCTCCGACATTAGGTCGGGGAATCGCTATGGGGTTGGTGCAAAATGGGCCAGACCGTATGGGGGAAGTTATTTCTTTCACAAAAATAGGTGCGTCTCCAGTTAACGCTAAGATTGTGCATGTAGTTTTCTATGATGTAGAAGGGGAGAAACAAAATGTCTGATAGTCAGCCAGAAGGATATGTTGGTCTGCACCAATTGCGTGGATTGAGCATGTTAACGCTGCGAGCAAATTTGTCTGCAACCAAAATTAAGTCTGGTATCAAGAAAGCCACTGGTTTAGATTTTCCAAAACGTGGTATGCACACGTCAAATGGAGCTAAATCCTTGGGATGGATGTCGCCGGATGAGCTTTTGATCATTGTAGACGCTGATGAATGTGCCCAAACGATTGAGGATCTCAATAAAGCTTTGGTAGGTCAGCACATATTGTTGGAAGATATGTCCGACGCTAGGGCGTTGTTCCGGTTAAGTGGCAAAAACATCCGGGAAGTTTTGGCAAAGCTAGTACCATTCGATACCAGCCATTCAGGTTTCGCAGTTGGGAGCCTTGTTCGAACACGATTTGCACAAGTTGCTGGGGCGGCCTTTATGACTTCAAACGATACAGTAGAACTGATCTGTTTTAGGTCCGTCCAAGACTACGTTTTTGGACTTTTACGAGACGCATCGCAACCTGGGTCAGAGGTTTTTCAATAGCTGTCAGTCTCAAAAAAAATTGACCTAAATTGTGTAATGGCCATTTTGTTCAGTTAAGATCCCGCGTATAGGTGGGTGGAATACATCCAATAATCAACGATGAAAGGATTGCTCTTATGGCTTTCTCACTTCCCGACCTTCCTTACGCACACGATGCGTTAGCCTCTCAAGGCATGTCAGCTGAAACCCTGGAATTTCACCATGATCTGCACCATAATGCTTATGTAACTAACGGAAACGCCGCAATTTCTGGAACCGAGTGGGAAGATAAATCTTTAGAACAGATAATTATTGGAACCTATGATACGTCTTCAATTGCTCAAAACGGCATTTTTAACAATTTAAGTCAACTTTGGAACCACAACCAATTTTGGGAAATGATGAGTCCTGGCCAAAGCAAGCTTCCGGGTGAGCTTGAAGCTGCATTAACTGAAAGCTTTGGATCTTTTGCCAACTTTAAAACAGCTTTCTCTGCCGCTGGTGCTGGCCAATTTGGGTCGGGCTGGTGCTGGCTTGTGCGCAATGCTAACGGCTCACTCGCCGTCACAAAAACTGAAAACGGTGTAAACCCTTTGTGCTTTGGTCAGACAGCCTTGCTTGGATGCGATGTTTGGGAGCATTCTTACTATATTGATTTCCGCAATAAGCGTCCGGGTTATTTGTCAAATTTTCTTGATAATTTGGTAAACTGGGAAAATGTTGCCAGTCGGATGTAAGGTTTTATCCTTATAAAATAATTCTAAAAATAGACCCGCTGAAGAGTTTTCAGCGGGTCTTATTAATTCCCATGTGAGATTTTTTCGCACCCAGAGCCTTGGTATTGCAAGTGACCAATTTAAATGATTAAAATTTTATTTTGCCCATAATTTTGTAGTAGGAATTCCATGACAGCTTCACAAAAAGGTGC
>JAPKEA010000325.1 GCA_028822275.1 Planktomarina sp.
GCCAATGGTAGCTGCGTTAAACGCGCCAACTGGCGACCCATCCAATCTTTCGATTGCGCGTATTCCTGAGCTCATGAAGGCAAATGCCGGGCTCGATCTGGACCTAAAAATCTTCCCACCAAATTCACTTGGCAACGATGTGAACGTATTGGAAAGTGTTCAAAACGGGTTTGTTGATATATCTTCAAATACCACTGCGCAGTTCTCAGTATTTGATAGCAGTTTTGCCTTCGCAGATTTGCCTTATGCAATTCCGGATTGGGAAACTGCTTTAAGGTTGTTTAAATCTGATCTTTGGCGTGAGCAAACTGAGAAGTTCGAGGCTGCAGTGCCATCTCTGAAAGTTCTGCCGCCAGTGGGTGCTGGAGGATTCCGCCTGCTTTGGAATGATGAGCGTCCGTTAAAAACTCCAGCCGACGTAACTGGCCTCAAATTTCGTTCAACTCGGTCACCAATTGGTCAGGGGTTATTCAAGGCTTGGAACGGAAACCCAACTCCAGTTTCATTCTTTGAAACGCAAGAGGCGATAAAAAATGGGGTGGTAGACGGTTTCCATGTCCAACCTATCTGGACATACAAATTTAACTTCCAAGAAGTCCTGAAATACGCCACCCGTGTTGATGCAATATTTGCAGTCCAGTTTCAAGTAATGAATAAGAATACCTGGAATGCAATGCCAGAGGCATATCAAACCGCTTTTTGGGATGCAGCCGTTATTGCTGCTGATGAAGCTAACGCACTCGATCGGGATCTTGAAGCAGACTATACTCAAAAGTTGCTAGAAGCTGGAATGGAAATTTACACCCCCAATGCGGCAGAGAAAGCCCTTTGGGTAGCCGCTGGTGAAGGGATTTGGAGTGAAGTCGGTGGTGATATTGACCCCGCCGTTCTCGACAAACTTCGCGCTCTGCGCGGATGATTGCAACTATCAGAAAAATTGCGCAAGCCGTCGACACTGTCGCGCGGCTTGCGTCCATCTTTCTTGTGCTAGCTGTTTTGTTGATAATGAGTGGTCAAGTTTTTTTCCGCTACGTTCTGAATAGTTCTCTACAATGGTCTGAAGAAGCATCAATTTGGGCAATGATCTGGATGGTGTTTATTGGTTCTGTCGTAGTAATGCGCAATTGGGAACATATCTACATTCCAACGGTAATTCGACTATTTCCATTAAAAATTAGAATTTGGCTGATCGTTCTATCACATGTCCTTGTTGGTGTTTTTCTTTGTGTGCTGGTTTGGTATGGCTGGCAAGTTGTGACTGGTTCTTCAAATGCATTTTCCCATAATATTGGTGTTAGTTCCGCCTGGGCAAAAGCCTCTGTCCCGTTGGGTGCTGCGATGATGATCCTGATGGTCATTGCGCAATTAGCTGAAGATTTTGTCGCCATTGCGAGTAAAGATTTTAGCCGGTTTGCAGCATTTGGAGCAATGGACCCTGCTGAAAGACCTGAGATATGAATATTATTGCACGGCATAAAAACAGAGAGTTCAGGCCATCGAAATTGTTTTAATATATCTGTTCGCACCTTTCTTGGTGTTTCTGATACTCAGCGTACCAATTGCGTTTAGCTTAGGTCTTGCCTCGGCATTTTTTCTTTTCTTTTCGGGTACACGAATTCCTCCGTTAATCCTGATGACACAAATGTATGGTGGGATTGATAGCTTTGCCCTGCTTGCGTTACCGATGTTTGTTTTGACTGGAGAGCTTTTAAACCGCCTCAATTTAACCGAGCGACTTATTGAAGTCGCTCGGTTGCTTGTTGGATGGATTAAGGGTGGGTTGGCTCATGTAAATGTTGTTACAAGCATGTTTTTTGCCGGCATCTCGGGCTCGGTTTTGGCGGATGCTGCGTCGATTGGACCGATTCTGATACCAGCGATGATCCGTGAGAGATATCCGCCCGCTTTTTCAGCAGCACTTACTGGAGCCAGTGCCGTCATAGGTGCGATCATTCCACCTAGCATTCCGCTGATTATTGTTGGTGGATCAATGCAAATCTCAATCTCTGGATTATTTGCTGCCGGTATTATACCGGGGGTGCTCATCGGATTGTTTTTGATGATCACTTCCTTCCTATTTGCGATTTTCCGCAATTATGGTGATATCCACCGGTTCGAAGGAGTAATACCGGTTGCTCGTGGGACGTTTCGTGCCTTGCCTGTTTTGGTAATCCCATTTGTGATTCTTTATGGTATTCTTGGTGGCGTAATGACTCCAACTGAAGCCGGTGCAATTGCCGCGCTTTACGCGATTGTACTCGGTAGTATATATGGCTTTTTTCAGAGTAATTTCAGTGTACACAAATTTATAAATGCTATGGTAGGAACGGCACGTGTTACTGGTTCATCGTTGATTATTGTTGGTGCAGCGATTGTCTTTGGTCAAATTTTAATCTTTCATCAGTTTCCACAAGGACTGCTGGATGTTGTCCTCAACCTCACTGAGAACAGGATACTGCTGTTTCTGATAATCGTACTTTTCTTCCTGTTTGTTGGCACTTTCATGGATGCCGTCGCCAACATGATAATCCTGGGACCGTTGTTGATGCCCATTGCAATTGAAGGCCTGGGTATGCACCCAATTCAATATGGTATGTTCTTGATGATAGGCCTGTTACTTGGAGTAATTACTCCGCCTTTGGGTATAGTTCTGTTTATCGTAGCCCCTATCGCCAAAACTTCGATCGAACGTACATCTATAGCAGTTTTGCCATTTTTGGTGGCTGAGTTACTGGTCTTGACCCTGATCGCCTTTGTTCCATTCATCACACTTGGGATCCCGCGACTTGCGGGCATTATAAATTAGGCGCCATGCCAGAATTTGTCGACGAAATCGTAGCCCCCCATTTTTTAGAATATTTGGATGCAAAGGTTCGGTTGGACGCCCTGTCAAAAAAAGTGCAGTTAGACTTATCGCGGCTTGATTATCCAAAAGAAGATTGGGTTCCACCGTTCCAGCATCACTTGGGTACATCAGTTGTTGATGTCGTAATCGTTGGTGCAGGGCAGGGTGGGCTTGCCGCTGGTTTGGCACTTTGGCGTGAACGGATACGCAATATTTTGATCATAGATCAAGCTAAGGAAGGCAGCGAAGGGCCGTGGATGACATTTGCAAGAATGAAAACACTCCGAACGCCAAAATATCTAACGGGTCCAGATACGGGTATTCCTGATCTAACCTTCAACGCTTGGTATTCGGCACGGTTCTCTTCTCCGGAATGGTCTGATGTTTTACGGATTCCACGTGAAATGTGGATGGTGTATCTGCAGTGGTTTCGTGCTTCACTTGATTTGCCCATTAAAAATAGAACACGATTGATTTCTGTTGTACCGGATGTGCCCGGTTGTCTTGCTTTAACGTTAGAAGGTCCTAACGGTATTCAAAAAGTGTTTACCCGAAAACTTATTTTGGCAAACGGATTGGAGGGTTCGGGCCGCTGGCATGTACCACTAGATTTGTCTGCACACCTTCCAAAAAACCTATGGATGCATACCTCGGACATTAA
>JAPKEA010000326.1 GCA_028822275.1 Planktomarina sp.
AGCCATTATCAAAACCGAGAGAAAATCTTGAAGGCGGTATGGTTATGCTTTGCGTAGGCCCCTCACGTGCGAGCTCCTGAGTATGTTACGCGGTGGGCCAGGCACTAATTATGCATTGAAATTTGGTTTAATGGCAGTCAAAAGCGGTTGAATAAAATCTTAATTCCTACCTAGTAAATTTAATTAGACATAAAGTATGGTAACCAATTGTTATTAAAATTCAACCAGAGCTGGATATGATAAGATCTAAGAGATAAGAGATAAGAGATGTAGGATAGAAAATAATTTTTCTGGCGACTAGTATTTGAGTCAGCTTCCTTCTGGCTGTAAAGACTATGATCAAAGAGTTGCTATCAAATATGGATAAGCCGATAATCTCGTATGTGTTCAGTTTTTATTATAGACCTTGTCACTCGTTATTTGGTTTTAAACTTTTTAGTGGCCAACACACCTGATGTGTGAGTCTAAAAGAAAACTGGAGTACCTAAAGGTGCCTAATTCAATATCTGATGCTACCAAATGGATCTTGCCTGTTATACTTGCGGGTGGATCTGGTACGAGGCTGTGGCCGCTGTCACGGAAGCACCACCCTAAACAGTATCTGGAGCTTGATGATAGCATAACCATGTTGCAGTCAACGATTACCCGTCTTGCAGACCTATCTTGCGCCTCCCCCTTTGTGATCTGCAGTGAAGAAACACGGTTTCTTGCGGCTGAACAGTTAAGGGAGATTGGGCAGAACAAAGCGTTAATTCTTCTGGAGCCAGTGGGTCGTAACACAGCGCCGGCCATCGCATTAGCAGCCTTAGAGGCTGTTGCGAACGGTGACGATCCAATATTATTAGTGATGCCAGCGGATCATAAGATCAAAGATCTGGCGGCGTTCACGAGTGCTGTAAACGCCGCTCTGCCTCTTGCTTTGTCAAATCACCTTGTGACATTTGGGATTATGCCCGATCGTCCTGAAACTGGCTACGGTTATATTCGTAGTGGTACCCCTATTTCTGGTAGTACCGCCTATACGGTTAATGCATTCTTCGAAAAACCTGACTTAGCAACCGCAGAGTGCTATATCGCTGCTGGAGGGTATTTTTGGAACAGTGGGATCTTCCTGATCCGGGCCAGCAGCTATCTAGCGCAGCTGGAGATGTTTTGCTCCGATATATTACACGCCTGCCGTGCTGCCCACGCCGGCAGGGTGTATGACTTGCATTTCGTTAGATTTAATGAGGCAGCGTTCCTGGCCTGCCCTGACGTATCTATTGACTATGCTGTGATGGAAAAAACTACTGCGGCTGTTGTAGTTCCGCTCGATGCAGGTTGGAGTGATATTGGCTCATGGTCAGCCCTCTGGGATGCTTCGAGAAAAAATGGTGGTGAAAACTGTGAGGTTGGTGACGTGTTGAGCATCAATGGAACGGGTAATTATATTAATGCAGGTGGCCGAATGGTGGCGGCTGTTGGGCTTCAGGATATGATCGTAGTCGAAACTAAGGATGTAGTCTTTGTTGCTCCAAAGGACCACGTTGGAGAAATAAAAGACCTCATTGCCCAAATGAAACTGCAAGAGCGGCCAGAGCTTGATTGCCATCGTGAGGTGGTCCGGCCCTGGGGTAAATATGAGAGTATCGATAGGGGTGAGCGTTATCAGGTAAAACGTATAACCGTGAACCCTGGAGCAAAACTTTCAGTTCAAAAGCATCACCATCGAGCTGAGCACTGGACTGTTGTCCGCGGGAGCGCAATTGTCACGCGGGGTGAGGAGGTAATTACACTTTCAGAAAACCAATCTACCTACATTCCACTTGGCGAAATCCATGCATTGGAGAACCCTGGAAAAATTCATTTGGAACTAATTGAGGTGCAATCGGGTAGCTATCTTGGGGAGGACGATATAGTGCGGTTTAAAGATAAGTATGGGCGTGTATGAACTAGAAAAGATTTTTATTTATTTCAAAGTAAAGGCAGATCGATGAAGAAAAAAGCACTTATAACAGGTGTTACAGGTCAAGATGGTTCTTATCTGGCTGAATTTTTGCTGGAAAAAGGCTATGAGGTTCATGGAATTAAACGCCGCTCATCTTCGTTAAATACTCAACGTATCGATCATATATTTCAAGACCCACATGTTGAAAAAAAGAATTTCATTTTGCATTATGGTGATCTGACTGACTCATCTAACCTAACAAGAATTTTACAAGAGGTGCAGCCAGACGAAGTCTATAATTTGGGAGCTCAGTCGCACGTCGCGGTCTCATTTGAAGCGCCTGAATACACTGCAGATGTCGACGCGTTGGGAACTCTCCGTTTATTAGAAGCTATTCGTCTATTGGGCCTAGAAAAAAGAACAAAATTCTATCAAGCTTCGACATCAGAATTATATGGTAAAGTCCAAGAAACTCCACAAAATGAAACAACACCTTTTCACCCTCGCTCACCTTATGCTGTGGCAAAAATGTATGCTTATTGGATTGTCATCAATTATCGTGAAGCCTACGGTATGTATGCCTGTAATGGTATTTTGTTTAATCATGAATCTCCACGCCGTGGAGAAACGTTTGTTACACGTAAAATCACACGTGGTTTAGCGAATATTTCGCAAGGTTTAGAACCTTGTCTATTTATGGGAAATATCGACGCATTACGTGACTGGGGCCATGCTAAGGACTACGTACGAATGCAGTGGATGATGTTACAACAAGAGGGCCCTGATGATTTTGTGATTGCGACTGGTGTACAGCACTCAGTTCGGGAATTTATTGTTTGGGCTGCCTTGGAATTAGGTATAAATTTACGGTTTGAGGGCGAAGGTGTGAATGAAAAGGGGGTTGTTGAGGCAATAGTGGGGGATAAAGCTCCGGCTTTAAGGGTGGGTGATGTTATTATCCAGATTGATCCACGATATTTCCGACCGGCTGAAGTTGAAACTCTATTGGGCGACCCTTCAAAAGCAGAAAAAATATTAGGATGGACGCCAGTGATCACTGCACAAGCGATGTGTGCTGAAATGATGTCTGAAGATTTCAAGACAGCAAAACGTTTTGCTTTATTAAAAGAACATGGTGACGATATTGCCGCGTCAGTAGATTGATTTTTGTATGAAAATATTGATAACGGGCTCAAGCGGTATGGTGGGCAAGAACCTTCTGGAACATGTGCATGCTGGTGCTTATGAATTATTGACACCGAGCAGTGCAGAATTGGCCTTGTTGGATGCGCAAAACGTCCGAAATTACTTATCTGAACATAAACCTAAAATGATTATCCATGCTGCAGGTGTTGTTGGTGGGATTCAAGCCAATATCGCTAATCCTGTTAGGTTTCTTGTAGACAATATGCAAATGGGGTTAAACATTTTAATGTCTGCTAAAAACTTAGGCATCAAAAATTTTATGAACCTAAGTAGTTCCTGCATGTTTCCAAAAGATGCAAAAAACCCCCTCACGGAAGAGTTAATACTTAAGGGTGAATTAGAGCCGACCAATGAGGGGTATGCGTTAGCC
>JAPKEA010000327.1 GCA_028822275.1 Planktomarina sp.
TTCGTGATCATATAGTTTGAGACAGCGGATGTTCTGACGTGGAAATATAATAGCTTATCTGTGATAAACTAAACAGGAGATTTAGACTGCTGCAAGTGTTTTATTTTCATTGTCCTACTTTTTGTCTTCTCCCGTTCAAGCAGGATTGTATGGGGGCGGCCCCTATAGACTTTGGCAGATATGGTGTTGTTCAGGCTCTCAGGGTAACGCTGATGACAAGGGCCGGTTTGTAACTCACCCCTTACTGATAGGAAGCCTTTTATACAGCAAAGCATCTACAGCACATACATGGTCTTGGTAGGCAAATAGTGGATTAATTTCAATTTCTGCTATGGATTTTTGTTCTTCAAGATAAGCGACACACAGCTGATGTATTTCCATACCAATCTTCCGAAAGTCTGCTTTTTTCTGGCCACGAAAACCCTCAAGTAAGGCGCTCACCCGTAGCGCTTTAATCGCTCGAACGATATCACTCGGCGTTGCAGGCAATAGCAGCGTCACGGCATCGGCTAACAACTCAACTAGAATGCCACCGCTACCCAGCACCAAAGCTGCTCCAAACTGAGGGTCAGTCCGTAAGTTAATAATTAGCTCCGCTAAGGGCTTATCCAACATGGGTTCAACAAGAAATTGGTCTGTCACCGCTCTTGGATTGTAAGCAAATACATCGGCCGTCATATGTACTGCGGCATTGGAAACTGCATTTTGTTCTTTAAGGTTCAACACTACTGCGCCAGCTTCAGTTTTGTGGGCCAAAAGTGGGCTAATCATTTTCAACACCACCGGATAGCCTACCTCACTGGCCGCAGCACCAAGCTGTTTACTGGGAACAAGCCGACACTTTGGAACTGCAATCCCTTTGGCCGCCAACCATTGCTTACCTTCATGCTCAGTTAACATGACTGTCTCGCCGACTTCCCAACTCGGCAGCAAAGCAACAGTCCCTGCTGACAAGATGCGCGAACGTTCTTGAAACCAACCGGCAGCAGAGCAGATGGCATTCAAAGTTTCGTGAATACCTTGCATTGGTGCCACGCCTTCAGAGATCAAAAACTCACGGGTTTTTTCATCTAAATTTTCTGGAAGGGTGGCGCAAATGATAGCAGGCAAACCTTGTTCTTTTGCAGCCTGGGCGAATGCTATAGCATCCGTCTGATAAAAAACCTTTGAGCTATCCAGCCCCTCTGCTGGGTAGTCTTGAACTAAGACTGCAGCGTCTGCTGCAACAGCCGAAATTGCTTTTGAAAAGACTGGGTAGGTCATGTCCGCTTGCCCCCAAATCGGGGTTGTATAGTCCAGCGGATTAGAAACTGTAGCAATCGTCGGTAACAATGTTGTTAACGCGTTTTTTTGTACAGGATCTATTATGGGGAAACTTAGGCCAATTTTTTCAGCATGGTCTGCAAGCATCGTCGCTCCACCACCTGAGCACGTGAATCCTACTAAGTTTTGACCCTTAGGAGCACCAACTACACATAAAAGTTTTAATGTTTCTAAAAATTGTGAAGGGTTGGATACACTGATAATACCAACCCTCGTAAACAAAGCTTCGTAAAGCTCTACTGATCCAGAAAGTGACCCTGTATGGCTTACGGTTAACTCAGACCCAATACTTGAGCTACCAGTTTTCAGTACTACTACTGGGATACCCTTGGATAAGGCTTTTAAGGCGGCACGTTCAAAGCGTGGTATATCTTGCAGCCCTTCGATGTGTAGTCCAATGGCTCGCACGGCTGGATCATCTGCAAAGAAATCTAAAAAGTCTTCCTGGCCCAAAACTGCCTGATTGCCTGCCGAAACCATATAGGCCAACGGAAGTGATCGTTGGCTCATCGTTATATCGGATGAAAACATCCCAGACTGAGTGACGATAGCCGCACCATATCCAGGCGACCAGCCTCCATGCTCAAAGGACCAAAGGGCAGAGTTGTCAATGTAGTTAATTAGACCGTAACAGTTGGGGCCAATGAGGGCCATATCTCCCGTTGCCTCTACGAGGTCTTTTTCCTGTTGAGTATTACCCGCTTCCTTGAACCCAGCTGAGAAACAAACCACGCCTCCAGCGCCTAAAAGGGCCAAGCTCCGCAATGCCTCAACCACGTCACTAGCTGGGATGGCCAAATAAACAGCGTCAGGTGCGACAGGTAGATCTTCTATGGATGCAACGCAGGGGATGCCTGCCAAATTAGATCTTTTGGGGTTTACGGCCCACATTTCTCCAACAAATCCACGCCGACGCGCCTCATCAATGGCAATAATGGCATAACGTCCACCGATAAATGCAATGTGACGTGGCTTTAAAAGGCGCTGAAAATTTGAACGGCGAAGAGGTGTCATGCACCCAGAGGTCGCAGAATTGATCGTGTAATAATGTGACGTTGTATCTCAGAAGTTCCGTCCCAGATACGCTCCAATCTGCTGTCACGCCAGAAGCGCTGTATGGGCATCTCTTCCATAAGCCCCATACCACCAAAAATTTGCACTGCGTCATCAGCAATTTTATTTAGCATCTCAGAACAAAACACTTTAATCATCGCTGCATCGGCATCACTCATTGAGCCATTCTCTGCACGAGATACTGCGTCGTTAACCAGTAAATCCGCTGCGCGTAGGTTCATGGCACCATCTGCCAGGCGAAAGCCTGTGGCCTGAAAGGTGCCAATGGGTTTGCCAAATTGTTTGCGAGTTGCGGCCCAATTTGTCGCCATGTCTAATATGCGTTCAGCCTTACCGCAGCAGGTAGCCCCCACCCAAATGCGGCCCATACCCAGCCACTTCCCAGCCAGCTCAAGACCATGACCCTCTTCACCTAAAACTTTATCTGAACTCAAGCGGACGTCATCAAAATGCAACTCAAAGGTTTTATAACCTCGATAACTAACGCACCGAGTTCCCTGCCGACAATCAAAGCCAGTTGTCCCAACATCTACAAGAAATGCAGTCACACGCTTCCGCGGCCCTCGAGGAGTGTCATCCTCGCCAGTTGCCGCAAAGACAATTGCAAAGTCAGGCATGCAGGGACCTGATATGAAATGTTTAGAACCGTTGAGTATCCAGTCATCTCCATCACGTCGCGCGTTTGACTTCATGCCCATAACGTCAGAACCCGCGTCAGGCTCTGATAGAGCAAATAACTCCCGTTTTTCTCCGCGTACCGCAGGCAAAAGATACTGATCGCGTTGATCTCCTTCGCATGCCATAAGCAACTCAGTGGGGCGTGCCGCCCAGCTTTGAAGTGCATGGCTAGTCTTCCCATATTCACGTTCAATCAGAGACATCGGCCCATAGCCTAAACCACCACCCCCCACTTCTTCAGGTAAGTTACAGGCGAATAAGCCCAATTCCTTTGACTTGGCTTCAATGGACCGTCCTATCTCTTCCGGGACATAGCCCAGGCGGTCAATTTCGTCCTCATGCGGAAACATCTCAGTCTCAACAAAACGACGGACAGTGTTTATTAAAAGGTCGATTTCATGATTTGTTTCCATAGTTTCAGAGC
>JAPKEA010000328.1 GCA_028822275.1 Planktomarina sp.
GTGTATGGAATGATTAGTAAAACAGTGAATAATGTTCATGAAATTATCCCTGCAATCGTTTCGATAAGCGTAAAGCCTGATGCTATCAGTGGCTAATCTTGGTTTATCAAGCTAAAATTTTCAGCCATATTCTCATAAATTTCGGCTTTGTAATTAAAGATAATCAATTCTTTCTATTAAACTTTCTTGCGAATGCCAGGCCCAGTATGTTTTCAAAATTGTAGCTGTAATCGGTCCAATTGCGTCATTTCCAAAAATGTTATTATTGATTTTTGTTACTGGCGTCAGGCCACCTGCAGTAGTGGCTGTAAATACTTCATCTGCATTTAAAAGTTCGTCTTGAGTGATATTAGTAGCGTTGCAGGGTATGTTCAGCTCCACACAAATTTCCATTACTGTTTTTCGCGAAATCCCCTCTAGTATGCCTGAACGAGGGGTTACCACCACACCCTTAATAACCGCGAATATATTAAACCCTGGTCCCTCGGTTATGTGTCCTTGATTGTCTAATAATACTGTCGTGTCGTATCCGTCATCTAAGGCTCGGAATAATGCGGCGGTCATGTCACCCCAATGATAATTTTTAATCGTTGGATCGACTGCATTTTTTGGGATACGCCGAGCGTGCTTTGCCACAGAAATATGGGCGCCGCGTTTGGCCACTGCTTCGGGGATTACCCAGATGAAAGGTACTGCCCAAGCATAAAAATGGTTAGTACAAGCTCTTGGATCTCGTGTGCCGGGCACTATCGGGGTTCCACGAGATGCTACCATTGAAACATAGGCTGATTGCAGGCCCGACGTGGCTACTAATTTTACTAGCGCAGCTCGAATTTCGACACGATTCATTTCTACGTCGAGGCGCAATTTCCCCATCGAAACCATGAAGCGATCCAAGTAATCATCTAGCCGAAAAAATGCACCGTCCCAGACATGTACCACATCATAAGTAATATCTGATCGAGTTAAGCCCCAGTCAAAAACTGATATTTTAGCCTCAGATACTGGGATAATCTCACCCTTCATCCACGCTGCTCCAGCTGAATAATCCATTCAATCCCACTCTGTTTACAAAATAGCCTCGCTTAACCTGCCAAACTCAACTATATTATTATAGGAATTGCAACTTAGTGGCATGACGGGTTTTCTTTAAAAGTTTATAGAGAGCTCGTGGCTACGACTGTCGAGATGCGGATGAAAACAGCTGGGGTTGACCTTTTGCCAACAGCTGCTTTTGATGTCGAGAAACTGGAGCCGCCGCGATGATTAAAGACCGAATATATGTCTACGATACCACCCTGCGTGATGGCCAACAGACGCAAGGTGTACAGTTTTCGCTCGCTGAAAAAAAGCAGATTGCTACAACTCTGGATAACCTTGGTGTCGACTACATTGAAGGGGGCTGGCCCGGGGCCAACCCAATTGATAGTGAGTTTTTCGATAGTAATCCAGTTTTGCGGTCGACCTTCACAGCCTTTGGTATGACTAAACGGTCGGGGCGATCGGCCGAGAACGATGATGCGCTTAATGCGGTTATCAATGCCGCAACTCCAGCAGTCTGTTTGGTTGGAAAATCACATGATTTCCACGTTGAGACTGCACTGGGTATTTCTCTTGCTGAGAATACTGAAAATATTGCCCGTTCAATTGATTATTTAGTAGCGAGGGGCAGGGAGGCGTTGTTTGATGCTGAACATTTTTTTGATGGCTATAAAGCTAATCCGGCTTATGCGCTCCAAACAGTTCAAGCTGCTTATGAAGCCGGTGCGCGCTGGATTGTTCTTTGTGATACTAATGGAGGAGTGTTGCCAGCCGAGGTCGGAGAGATTGTTCGCGAAGTAATTGCTTCCGGTATTGCTGGTGCTCGACTTGGCATTCACACGCATAATGATACAGAAAATGCTGTTGCCAACACTTTGGCGGCTGTGGATGCTGGGGTGCGACAAATTCAAGGCACACTCAATGGACTGGGTGAGAGGTGCGGTAATGCTAACCTGACCTCTTTGCTTCCTATCTTGTGTCTAAAAGATCCGTATAAATCGCAATATTCTTTGGGTATAACTTCTGAGGTGCTAATTAATCTAAAACGTGCCTCTCGCACACTAGATGATATTTTGAACAGGGTTCCTGCGGCGCAGGCGCCGTTTGTTGGGACCAGTGCTTTTGTCCACAAAGCGGGTCTGCATGCTAGCGCAATTTTAAAGGATCCTGCGACGTACGAACACATTGATCCAGCTTCAGTAGGCAACCAACGTGTAATTCCGATGTCTAACCAAGCTGGCCAGTCTAACCTTCGTCAGCGATTGGGTGAGGCTAATCTTAAAGTCAAAAAATCTGACCCAGCTTTGAGCCGCATTTTAGATTTGGTAAAAACTCGGGAAGCAGAGGGATATTCTTATGACACGGCGCAAGCCAGTTTTGAGTTGCTAGCACGACGTGAGTTAGGGCTTTTTCCAGTATTTTTTGAAGTAAAGCGCTATAAAGTTTCTATTGAGCGGCGAAAAAATAAGTATAACCGTATTGTATCGCTATCTGAAGCAGTGGTTGTGGTACGGATCAATGGCGAGAAGAAAATGTCTGTCAGTGAATCAATGGACGAATTTGGCAATGATCGGGGTCCAGTTAATGCGCTTTCGAAGGCGTTGGCCAAAGATCTGGGTCCGTATCAGGCGATTATCGATGATATGAATTTGATCGATTATAAAGTACGTATCACACAAGGGGGCACTGAAGCTGTTACAAGAGTAGTTATTGACTGCGAAGACAGCACGGGAAATTGTTGGTCAACAGTTGGGGTTTCGGCAAATATTGTTGACGCGAGCTTTGAGGCATTGCTTGATGCCATAAACTGGAAATTAATTCGTGACACAGAAACGGTCGCTTGATTTCTGTATTGTAGGTTCTCATTTTTGGCAGGTCTTACGGTGCCATAGGGTGTCCTAAAGCTAAATATATGTAAGATGTCATAAATAGCTTTGTTTAAACTAAGTTTCTGAAAAATAAATTTATAATGTTACCAGATATTTTTAGATCGGGTTGCAAGTCAATTTTTGAAATTCGATTTATGCAACCGGTTGCAAAAAACTTTGATGGGCGTAGACTAAATACAGAATCATGATTGATTTGCAAAGTCTGTCTAATTTAGAGCTGGTTTTTGGATCAGTAATTTGACGGGTCAGTGGTGAATGCTTCGATGAATTTAGTTATCTGTCGTGGGTGGTTTCATCCAGGAATAGTGTCAATTGGGCACTTTTTAAGAAGAATACTACAATGCCTCAAGTGAGGCCCCGGTATAATTTTGATGTGCGCCGGGCACATTTCTGGGAGGAAAAAAATGAAAAATATTATTTTAACTACAGGCCTAGTTGCTTTGATGGGTACAACTGCTGCGGCGCAAGAAATTGGAGCCACGTTCTCCAGATTTGACGATAACTGGCTAACCGTATTGCGCACTGGCATGGTTGAGTATGCG
>JAPKEA010000329.1 GCA_028822275.1 Planktomarina sp.
GCAACGCTTTTTGGTAGCGTGTACCGTAGGTTCGAATCCTACCACCCCAGCCATTAAACCGCAGAAATTTATTCCAAAATAAAACTTTGCATTTAAAATAATGTAATATCAATCTTGTCAGCAAAAAAATATTTTACTCCATCAACAGAGTCATCAACGAAGAGGGATATTTTCAAGCATTATTTTGGAGGTTGAGCCTCTTGGCTAATATTATTGCGTTTACGGTTGAATTCATCCCTGCACAAATCCCATCGCCGCCGCCTGTAGCGGATGCGTCTCAAGCTCACTCAGGGGCGGTGCTGTTGATGTGCTATGGCCAGCTGATGTGCATCGCCGTGCAAACAAAACGCAACGATGCTCTAGGTGCCAGTTGTCGCGGTTGCCGGGCGTTACCATTATGTCAAACGGATTCTCAAATGGTTTTTTGGTTTGATTACCGACCGGCCGCATTGGTCAATCGATACAACAGGTTCGTGTTGCCCTGCGTACCGATTCACTAATTGAGGCAAAGGCTGCGGCGGTTGAAGCCGCAAGCTTGACAGAATGGGAGGCGCTGGCGGCGGGTGATGGAGCCTCCACCCGGCCGCATTATTTTGCCGAGCGCGCGCTTGCTGAGGCGCGGGAAATAGATCATGTTCTTTTTGCCAACCTGGAGGCGGGTGACCTTTTTGAAATTTTCAACCGGCTGGCGCAAAACTTCCTACCCGCTGGAGACCTCAAGCCGGCGTCCCCAGCTGTCACCACCGCCGTTTTTGGCGCCACACCGGTGGCGCTTTCAACTGTCAACGGCGGCATAAAAACCTTCCACTAGAGCGGGGTGAAAGTTGGGCATTTTGGTGCGTGCGCTTTGAAGCGTGTGGCCCTCATATAGCAAGTGTGTTCCAAGGTGCATTGGCCGTCAGGCCAATTCTGTTAGGATTATTGTGTGTTGGATTTCATACGTGAACAACTACGATTGAGACGGTAGCTTTCGCCATTCATCTCCAAGATGTTTACGTGGTGAATGAGGCTGTCCAAATCTGATCTCTCATTCTCCAGTACACCAAATAAAAGGTTGGCAGCCGCCTCAACAGAACCTTGGCCAGTCAAAGCCCCCACAACAATGCTCTGCTTTGCCGGAGAGAAACTAATATGGCGCGTGCGCCCAGAGCGCCTCCAGAATGCCCGACCCACGGCTTCGAGCCAGTTTCCCCTGGCACGTCATAGACCATCAAGCCAAACCCATATGAAAGCCCATTGTCAAACGTCAGATATAAGTCTTCAAGCATCTGGGCGACGGTCTCTTCTTCTAGGATTCAGCCACTCAGCAGATAGCTTAGAAATAGTGCCATACTTTCTGCGCTTGCGACGGCTACCCCTGCTCCACGGGGTTCTCGAATATCTTCCGTTGGTTCATTCACAGGGTGTGTGGGCTGAACCACGCCTGCAAGCGAATTGTCGGGTCCTAGAAGACGGATATCCCGACTTGCACTTTGTGCCAGTACAAGGTCGTAGGCGGCGACGTGGTACGGTTGATCTGTTATGTCTTCAATCACAGCACTCAGAAGGAATATAGCCGAAATTGGAATAGCGCCACGCTCGGGCAGGCGTAAGGGGACCTACGTCAATCACCTAAACGACGCTATCCACATTAAGTTGGGTGCCATTGGCACGGACCTGCGTATCTTCATTTGCGCTAAAGAGGCTGGCCGTGTGGTTCATTAACATACGCAGCAATATAACATCTCTTTTCGGGACGTGCTCGAAATAATTTGATATGGGGTGATCAAGCGAGAGACGCCGGTCTTCTTCTAGCTTAAAATAGCAGAAGCAGTGACGAGCTTACCAACGCTTGGCCAATAGTGGACATGCCCGTCTTGGGTGTCGGATATTGGTGTCCATGGCGTCCCCCCAGCCTGCGAAACAGCGACTGTCATGCTTGGAGCAGCCGTCGCAGTATTGGCCCTGCAAAAAGGCCACTTCTGATGCGATCGTTACGCTCGGTGTCAGACCGCTTCCTGATTGAGGCAACAAACGAAAGGTGGTGTCGTCAATCGAAGTTCGAAGGGGTTTGCCAGCATATGGTCTGGCGGCAGAACACTCTTCATGTGTTGGTGGGGAAAGGCGCTCACCTGCACAGTGAAGTGGTCTGGCAAATTTGGAAAGCGTGCTAAAATTTGTCCAACCCGAATGAATGGATATTGAAATGACAAAGAGATGAAACTTTTCAGACCAGTTTAAAGCGAAAGCTGGGCTCGAAGCACTGCGTGAGGCCAAGACGATTCAAGAGATCGCCACTAACCGGAAACTTCAACCGACGCAAATGAGCACGTGGAAGCGACAAGCGATGGAAAGCATGGCCAGTTTTTTCCAACAATTAAGAAAGCTGAGACCAAAGACCGCGAGATTAAAGAGCTTCACGCCAAGATTGGGCTAATGGCGGTGGAAAACAGTTTTTTTCACAAGGGCTGAAGCGATGAGCCCGCCTGAACGCCGCCAAATGTTCCGTAAATAAAACACTAAGCTTAGCCTGACGCGACAGTGCACCTTGCTGAAGATCAGCAGATCATCGATCTATCACACGCCGGTTGGGTTTGATCCTGCAACGCTTGATCTGATGCATGAGATTGACCAGATAATTACGAAGTACCCGTTCTTCGGATGCCGCCAGATTGCGGCCTAACTTCCCCAGTCCGGGTTCACGGCACGACGGCACCGTGTTCATCGCTAGATGAACATTATAGGCTTACAGGCCATCTAAAAGGGACCAAATACAAGCAAGAAACATCATCAAAATGGCATTCACCCATACTTGCAGAGAAAGCTACCAATCACCCGGCCCAACCAAATCTGATGCAGCGACACCACTTATATTCCGGTCAAGAACGGCTTCTTATATCTGGTCGTGATCATGAATTGGGCGACCCGTAAGGTCTCGTCCTGGCAGCTATCCAACACGCTGAATCCAAGCTTTTGTGTTGAGGCTTTGGAGGAGGTCATAGAAAAACACGGCAAGCCTGAGATCATGAATACTGATCAGGCAGCCAATATACGGGTGAAGATTGGATCAAGGAACTGACCAAGGCAAACGGATCATTGATGACTGGATTAGTTTTTATAGCTCAGAGCGTCCTCACACAGCCCTCGACAAGCGCACACCGGACGCAGCATATTTTGGCAAATTGGAAACACGAAAAGCGGCATAAACACAAAATCGATGCATTTTAGCCATGCCGCAAAACTGTCCTGAAATGTCAGACAAATTAACTTAAGCCATAAAAATGCGAAGGGAAATCACTAACTTCAACTCTCAATGTAGCAATGCAATTCGCCAAATGCCCGTTGCAGTGGTGGCCAACCTGTACCTCACGCGAAGGTCGCTCAGGAATGTGTTAGCCTGAATCCCAAAATCTGGCTAAAGTCGCCACAAAAGTAGTCTCAAAAACGCGGGTGTCGTTCATGTGAACGCCAAACAGTAATC
>JAPKEA010000330.1 GCA_028822275.1 Planktomarina sp.
GGCAACATACGTCATCCGATTACCCCAGAATTTGCGCTTTTCACTATCTGACAATTTTGTCAGGTCCACGCCATCAAAGATGATTTCGCCTTCTGTGATGCGGCATCCAGGCTGGGTATAGCCCATTGCAGCGAGACCAAGCGTCGACTTGCCAGCACCAGATTCTCCAATCAGACCAAGCACCTCACCAGCATGCAGCGTTAAATCAATACCATTGATAATATCGTGCCATTTTTCGTCTGAAAATCCCTGGATTTTCAGACCCTTGATTGACAACAAAACATCACCTCTTTTAGTTTTATTGTTCATCATTCAGACCACTAGTTTTGTGTAAAAACCAGTCTACAACAAAATTTATTGCGACAGTTAGCACAGCAATAGCCGCGGCAGGCAACAACGGGGTCAAACCAACCTTCAAATCATATTGTGCAAACATTATAAGCGAAGCGTTATCACGCACCATTGAACCCCAATCAGCCGTTGGGGGCTGAATTCCAACACCAAGAAAGGACAGAGCTGCAATAGTTAAAAATACAAAACAAAATCTAAGCCCAAATTCGGCAATTAGCGGAGGCATAATATTGGGCAAAATTTCACGCCGCATTATCCAACCCAGTCCCTCACCACGTAGTCGCGCCGCTTCCACGTAGTCCATAACCACTACGTTCAATGCCACAGCCCGAGTTAATCGAAATACCCTAGTACTATCCAATACTGCAATAATTATAATAAGATTGGTAACTGTCGAACCAAAAATAGACAAAAGAACTAAAGCAAAAATTAAACTGGGAATCGCCATCAGCACGTCAACAGAGCGACTAAGAAATTGATCTAACCAACTTCGATTAATTGCAGCAGCAAGGCCTAAAACTCCCCCAATTAGAAATGCTAAAAAAGTAGTTGCAACCGCAATGCCCACTGTATTTCGAGCACCGTAAATCATTCGCGAGAAAATATCTCTACCAATTTGATCAGTGCCAAAAATATAAACTGAGCCCCAGGGCGCATATGGTTCAGGAAACACTTCTGCCTCTCCATAGGGAGCCAGAACAGGTGCAAAAATTGCAACAAGTGCATAACATAGAATTATTATCATACCAAAGCGCGCGGTGAGCGGTGCCTTACGTAGGTCCATTACAATACGTACCCAAAATGTACGACGTTCATTTACTGCGGCGACTTCACCAAGAGCTGAATAAGTGTTGGGGTCAGTTTTCATTTTGGGTGCAGCAATCGTGGATTAGTGGCAATCCCTATTATATCAGCTGTTAAGTTTAAAAGTATGTATGTAATCGCAAAAATTAGGGCACAGCCTTGAACCACCGGTATGTCTCTGCTCGCAACTGCGTCGACCATCAATTGGCCAATGCCTGGATAGACAAAAACAACCTCGACGACTACGACCCCCACCACTAAATAAGCTAAGTTAAACGCAATAACAGTCGCAATTGGAGCCCAGGCATTGGGCAAAGCGTGTTTCAAGATAACTTCAGTTGGCGAGGCACCAGACAAACGCGCCATTTGAATGTAGGGCGAGGCCAGCAAATTAATTATAGCCGCACGCGTCATCCGCATCATGTGCGCCACGATGACCAAAGTGAGGGTTAAAGCGGGTAGAGCAGCCCGATAAATTCTTTCGCCAAAATGCGTATTGGCGTCGACATTCGCAAGGGACGGAAAAACTGAATTTAATGAAGAAAGAAAAAGAATCAAAATATAAGCAACAAAAAACTCTGGGAAAGAGATAGTAGTTAACGTCGCTGTATTTACAGAACGATCATAAAACGAATTTCTATACAGAGCTGTTGAAATCCCCAAAAAAAGAGACAATGGGACTGCAACCAAAGCTGCCATCGACGCCAAGAATAACGTATTCCGCAAACGCGGAATAACTAAATCAACCACTTCCCTTGATCGGTCAGTTCCAGAAGCATTACGGCCTGAAAAAGATGTTCCCAGGTCGCCCTGTAGGACTGCGACAACCCATTGGCCGTACCTTACGACTGCCGGTTGGTCCAATCCAAGTTCACGTCTGAAAGCAGCAACGGTTTCTTCTGTTGCGGCCTGTCCTAAAATAGTCTCCCCAAAATCACCTGGTAGTAATTCCATTGCTGAAAAGATAATGAGAGACACCACAAACAAAGTAGCCGCGCCCATAGCAAGACGCCCAAATACTGTTTTAAATACGGGATGTAAGATTTTATTGCCTTAGAATTAGTTGCTTAGGCCAGAACTTTCCAGCCTAAGCATTTTAAACATTAAATTAAGCAAACCACCAACGCTCAACGCATTTTGCGCCGTCGGTATCCCAGTTGGCTGCTACCTGTTCATCGTGCGCGATTGCTTTACTGTTAGCACCCACGTAGCTGTTGAACAGTGGAACTATTGAACCTCCATCGTTGCTTATAAGGCTCTGACACTCATAATAGATTTCTCTACGTTTTGAATCATTAAGCTCAGCGCGCGCCTCTTTGACCAACATGTTGAACCGCTTGGAACCATCAGTCCCTTTCCAATTGGTATCGTTCCATTCCGTGTCGTTTGTATAAGCTGCAGAGAACATCCAATCTTCAGTTGGACGACCACCCCAATAGCATGCACACCAACCTTTGGCATCGTTGTTCCAAACATTTGACCAATATGCATCATTAGGCTCGCGCACTACCTCAATCTCTATTCCTGCTTCAGACGCAGAGTTTGCGATCAATTGTGCAGCATCCACAGCGCCTGAAAATGCAGCATCAGCAGCTGAAAGTTGAATTTTTCCAGAGTGACCTGATTTTTTATAATGGAACGCTGCTTTATCAGCGTCAAACTCTCGCTGAGGTAAATCAGAGTTGTGATAACGGTTTGCTGTGGAGATTGGGTGATCATTACCAACTGCACCGTAACCAAGCAAAATCTTATCGACAAGCTCTTGGCGTCTAATTGAGTGCTTTAGCGCCATTCTAAGATCATAATCGCCAAATGGATCAACGTTCAGGCGCATTGGAAAAGTATAATGCGCTGTACCAGTGGTCTCGAGGATATTAACGTTTGGATTCATTTTAAATAAATTTATCGTTTTTAAATCAACCCTATCCATAGAGTCGATGTCACCATTCATAAGAGCTGTTTGGCGCGCTGTGGGGTCGACAATGGACAACAACTCAACCTGGTCAAAGTGCGCACGACCTTCTTTCCAATAATTTGGATTACGCGTTAGTACCGACTTCACGCCTGGTTCAAAAGATTGCATAACGTAACCACCAGTTCCTATACCTGACGCCATATCGCCTGCAGGGCGTATAGAAATATGGTAATCACTAACTATGAAAGGGAAGTCAGCATTTGGAGCTTCCAAATCAAAAATCACTCGATTTTTACCATCGGCTGTTATTGATTTCACTGCGGTTAACAGCCCTTTAGCGGCAGAAGTAGAGTCTTCGCCCATGTGATGGTTAAACGAAGC
>JAPKEA010000331.1 GCA_028822275.1 Planktomarina sp.
GTTACGTAAAGTCAAGCATATCTAAAACGTGCT
The DNA here is from genome assembly GCA_028822275.1 of Planktomarina sp. Classification (GTDB taxonomy): domain Bacteria; phylum Pseudomonadota; class Alphaproteobacteria; order Rhodobacterales; family Rhodobacteraceae; genus Planktomarina. Next base: position 34 of record JAPKEA010000331.1, read on the forward strand.
TAAATCTATTGATTCGGATTGATAATCATCCACTTTCGATGGGTCCATAACGGTTAAACCGTTCAACAAAGGCTCGTTTTTTAAATATGAGCTGACCGCCTCAAATGTAGCTGCCAAAAAGTCCGATTAAAACTCAAGCAGTTGCTGAAGGTTTTTGATTACATTTAGACAATAGATATTGGCTGTGTTGCAGAAGTCTATTAAAATGAGCTCCTAGTAGGCGTTCGCGAAACCATTTACTGAGCTGTCCGGTTTGGGCCGTTTCTTAAATATTAAATTTTTTGCTAAAGTAAAAAGTTGTTGATGAACCTCTGATCAGTACGGTCTCAAAACCAACCTTTACTATGCGGTGCACAAAAGCCCATTTTGTGAAGAATATGACAAATACAGCATTGTGCACATTTTATATTAAAGGCGGATAGCAGGCTTTCGCTGTACTGCGTATGAAAGCCTGCTTCACTCGACTTAGCGACCTTTGGTCAAGGTAATTTAGATTATCTACTTTCGAACAAAGTGCATCAAACAAACCGTAGCTTTGTCCGTTCGACAAAGGGTCGTTTTTGACCGCTAACGGTTACAAAAATTGGTCCCAGTTGCATTGAAACCCTCTACAATCGCCAGAGCCTCGATTGTGGGGTTGTATATAAACACCACAACAGTTCTTTTGTCATATGGCTTGAAAATTAACATAGCAAAGACACAATAATTAAATTGTTCGGTTTTGGTGATGAAGTTTACACATTGTAGGCCTAACTGAACTAAGCAAAATAAAAAATAACCTTAATGTTGCTTACGATGAGGCTAACGTCTTTTCTATAAGGTCCAGCAGTTCTTTGCGGGTGTACGGTTTATACAATGTTTTTGAATCTAGAACAGGCGATTGCGTACTAGTCCCTGCTACATCCGCATAGCCTGTTGTCAGTATAGACTTCATATTGGGCTGTATTAGCAATGCTTCTCGCTGCACATCGATGCCGGACATGTCTCCCGGTAAAACGACGTCAGAAAATAAAAGGTCAAATGGCTTTCCTTCTGCTAATCGCGCCATTGCATCGCGTCCCGTCAGCGCAGTGATCACTTCAAATCCATGCATTTCAAGAGCGCGATGGCATGCGTTCAAAATATCGAGATCGTCTTCAACGACGAGGATACGGCTTCCCTTAAATAAACTGGGCGTATCGACTTTAGTCTCTACTTTATGTGTATTTGGGATAGGTACCACCGCTTGTGGCAGGTATAGCTTTACAACTGTTGATACATTGATCTCACTTTCCATTAGTACATGACCATGAGATTGTTTGGCGAAACCATAAACCATGCTTAAGCCCAAACCATGGCTTTCACCAAACTGTTTAGTTGTATAAAATGGATCAAACACTGTGGTTATGAGATCTGGTGGAATGCCAGACCCAGTGTCCGAAACGGTAATCAATACAAACTCACCTGCGCTAATGTCACCAAATTCTGCTGCAGTTTCTGCGTTGATTACGATGTTTTTGGCCGTGATATAAACATTACCTCCGTTTGGCATCGCATCTTTGGCATTTGCTACAAGATTATACATGGCGTCGTCGAACCTATTGGCATCCACGAGTGCGGGCCAAATCGCAGATTCTGCTTCATAATAAAGATTTATAGTCTCACCCAATAAGCGGATAAATACATCTGTCTTATCTTCAATTCGAGTATCAATATCTGTGGACTGTACAGCCGAAACGGCTTTTGAAGAAGATGCCACCAAACGCTGTGTCATCATGGTACCGCTAGTAATAGCTTTTTTTATAGCGATGTGCTCTTCACGTTCGGTGTCCGAGGGATTGTTCAGTTCAAACAGCTCAACGTTCCACAAAATGACTGCCAATAAGTTGTTGAAATCATGTGCAATGCCAGCTGTGAGTTGGCCTACTACTTCCATTTTTTGCGCCTGGTGCAAGCGTTCTTCAATTGCACACTGTTGTGAGATGTCCCAGATAACCCCTGAGACGTGAGTGGCGCAGCCAGCCTTATCACGAATAACTACCGCACGATCCTCAACTTGAGCCCAAGTTCCATCCGCGCGCTGGAAACGATATTTTTCATATACAGTGTCTATTTGTCCAGAAGTAAGCTGATTAAAAGCCTCCTCGCTACGCCCCTTATCGTCAGGATGAACGTGTGATTTCCAAATCATTGGTGGTGATTCATTGCGATCCATTTCATGCCCAGAGACGTCTTTTAGGCCCTCACTCCACCATTGGCTGTTATTAGCAACATCCCACTCCCAAACCGTGCTTCCGGTGGCTTTTGTCAAAAGCTTGAGGCGTTTTTCTCTCAATTGAAGAGCTTCCTCAGCTTGTTTAGTTTCGGTGATATTGCGTGCTATGGCAACAAAGTGGGTAATTAAACCATCTTCATTTGTGATCGACCCTATGTCGATTTCTAACAAGTATTCTTTCCCTGACTTACTATAGTTGGTAATTTTGGCGCTAACTGGCTGCTGTTCTTCAAGCGCTAGTCGTATACGGTTAAGCTCAGTTTTATGGGTTTTTGGACCCTGTAATAAACGTAGGCTATTGCCAACCACTTCTTCACGAGAATAGCCTGTAAGAGCTTCAAAAGCTTTGTTGACATAGACGATTTTTGGCCCTTCTGGCCCATCGATTGGTGTAGCTTCTGTGATCAAAAGAATATAATTTGGGTGCGAAAAATCAGATTGAAGTAAGCGTAACTCCAATTCTTGGTTATGTTGTTTTGTCACGCCGCTGTTGATGAGCCTGTGTAGATGCGCGGTTTCTACTATTTGTTTTTTTGGCTCTGGCATGCGCGTTATGTTGGAAACATTTGCTAGAATAGCTTCAGTCCCATCAAAGACGAGTCTGCTCCAGCTAATCGTGGCGATATAGCAGGTACCTGATTTTGCGATGATAGTCCAATTTTCAGCATTAGCTGTCATTCCGAAAAATTGTTGGACGCTATCAATAAGTCGTGCCCGATGTTCCTTAGGGCAAATGTCGGTGACCATCATCATCTGCAAAGTTTGTGCGTCAAATTCCAGCCAATCCTGAGCTGCTAGGTTCGATGCAAGGATTTGAAGTTTACCTATAGAAAATAGCCAAATTGGGCATGGCAAAATGTCGTAAGCTTGCATTGCCGAACGGGATAAACTAGCTAATTTGTGTTTCATCATTAGTAAGGCCCACTATTTGGAATACGAATTTTAGGACACGCTATGAGGGCTTTACGACAACTTTTGCCTCACCGTTCTGCCCAATTTATCTCAATGCCCAATATAATTTTTGGAAAAAACGTCTTATAAGAAAAAAAGAGTAGCTAGCCTGTCAAATATTACTTCGAAAGTGCAGCCTCTCCGTATTACACATATATAACGTATGTTTAAGTTGGTTGTTAAGACAATAATCTAAAAGATTA
>JAPKEA010000332.1 GCA_028822275.1 Planktomarina sp.
TCACGGGAGTTGCGGCCACCATTGCTGAACTAAAGGTGCTAAACGCGGCAACAAGTGGAATTATCGTTATAAGCCCAGGTACTACTGCTCAAAACTATGACGACACGGCAGCTAATCTTGCGGCGGCGTTTGATGGCATCACGACATCAACGTCTACGCTGACCATCACGGGTACTACTCCAGCAACCGTTGCTCAACTTAAAACGATAAACGCCGCAACAAGTGGCACCGTCACTCTGAACTCACAAACCATTGCTGCAAACCTAAGTGGCACAGCGGCTAATCTTATCTCTGCGTTTACGGGTATTACATCTCATACGGGTGGATTGACCGTAAGTGATACCGGACCTGTTTCTGTTGCCGATCTTAACGAGATTAATACGTTCACATCTGGCACTACAACGGCTACCGAGACTTCGCATATCACAGGCGCCGCGACTGATATATTGGCTGCGATCGGTGCTGTCGCGCTAGCTAGCGATGTGACGCTGACCATTACAGGTGTTGCTGAAGCAACCATCAATGATCTCCAAACGATAAACGCGGCGACAAGCGGTGCGGTTGTTCTGAACGCAGCGACCAATGTGGCAGCCTTCACTGATACGGCGGCTAATCTTATCTCTGCCTTTACCGGGATTACATCTCATACGGGAGGCTTAACCGTGAGCGATACCGGCGGTGTTTCTGCTGCCAATCTTAATACAATTTTAAATGATGGAGATTTTGTAACTGTTATTGGTGAAAACGGTGATGACTTATCTGGACTGGTCGGAGTGGATGACATCGAGATTAACAATAACGCATCATTAACTGTCACAATAGCACAAAATGCATCAATTTCGGTTGCAACGGGTGAAAACACTGTGACCCTGAGTGATGCCGGTATTGCAACAGCTAATTCTAATATAGAGAAGTATGTGCTGGCAGATGGGGTTAACATTTTTTCAACGGTGGCAAGTGGAACAACGGTAACAGGAGGCTCTGACGCAGATACTTTTATATTTGATGCTACTGGAGGTGGGCTTGACATTATCAAAAATTTTACTGCCTCTCAGGGCGACTTACTGGTGTTAGATGCTTTCATCTCAGGTGGGGTTTATAATAATGGTACACATGTGGTTGATACAACATCTGGCGAAATTTCCCTGAACGATGTGAACAATCAGTTTGTTTATTACAGTGTTACAGATGTTAATAGTGCCATCGTAGACGAGTTATCTCTCTTTGGCGCCGGTAAAGAGTTTTCGCCAGAGGGTGACGAGGAGGTTCAGTTTTTGATTGCTGTTGGGGAAACAGCTGGTGTTGACGGCGTCCATTTTTATCTCGTGACTGATGGCGTGCAAAATAACGATATGTCGGTTACTCAAATCGTGACACTCGAAAGTACTTCTCTCGCAGACATCCTGTCTGCAAATCTCGACGTTGTGTAAGGTAAATGGTCTTCGTGATAACAATGTGGTAACCTGTCCAAAATTGCTGTCATGGATTAAAATGGTCGTTATACCTATTCCTAAAATCTAGTGGAGTAAAATGTGATCTTAAAAGTATTTATTCTGACGCTTATGAGTGTTTCTGCTTTGTGCGGCTGTGCAGCAATTGTGAATGACGATCATACACCTTTGTCAGTTGCATTTAGCGACGGTAGTAGCGGAAAATGCGTAATTTCAAATAATAGAGCCAGCTATGACATTTTAGTCCCTTCCACACAAATGGTTCGACGTGCCAGGAGTGATTTAAATTATTCTTGTATCACCAAAAACCAGGAAACTGCCGTTGGTTCTATTCCGAGCTCAATTGAGGCTGAAAAGCTTGCTGCCAGTATCATCTTTTTAGATTTTGGCATTATCGACTCGATTACAGAAAAAGCGCGTACCTATCCGGTTGACAATACGATCTATGTATTTAGGGAAAAAAATAAATACGACAAAGGCAAACTCGCATTTGATGAAGAACGTTACAAAGCGGCCTTTGCTGTATTTAAACCACTAGCTGTAAACGGACTCGTGGAGGCTCAAAATCATTTAGGCTTAATGTATCAACAGGGCAAAGGAACTGCAAAAGATTATAAAAAAGCAATGTATTGGTATAGATTGGCAGCGGAGCAAAAGTATCCTCACGCAGAATTTAATATTGGGATCATGCATCAATTCGGGTATGGCGTAAATCAAGATTTTGAAAAATCGGCTAAATGGTACAAGCTGTCAGCCGACCAAAGGTTTGCAGCAGCTCAAAATTATTTAGGCTTCCTTTACCAACATGGAAAAGGTCTTCCTCAAAATATTCATAAAGCAATAAAGCTCTACAAGCTCGCTGCCGCACAAGATTACACGCTGGCACAATACAACTTAGGCGTCATTTATGAAAATGGATATGGAGTTACTCGTAATTATAATAAAGCGCGTAAATTCTATACTAATGCCGCAGAAAGTGGATTCGCCCCAGCCCAAAATGAGATAGGCTTAATGTATTTAACTGGAGTTGGTCAGGCTCAAAATTTGCAAAAAGCCGCGCGCTGGTTTAGTCTCGCCGCACATCAAGGGTATGCGATGGCTCAATCTAATTTTGGCTATATGTATCACTTTGGCTACGGAGTTCCGTTGGATTTCAACCAATCAGTGAAGTGGTATAGACTAGCCGCTGAAACTGGAAATGGGATTGCACAGTATCATTTGGCTTCAATGTTTATGAATGGACAGGGAGTAGAAACGGATAGATCTCGTGCTTATCTATGGTCTCACGTTGCAGCACATAATGGAAATAAAAACGGAAAGCTATTGCGTGATTACATTTCGAAAAGAATGCCGCGTGAAGAATCACAAAAATTGAAATCCATAGCGATAAGCTGTATAAATAAAAACTACAAAAAATGTTAACTTTTGAGCTTTTGAATGGGATTAGTTTCAACGGCTTTGAGGATTAAAATTTTTTATGATTTCGCCTAATGGTTGTCATTTGTGGTCTAGCTACCGTTCCATAATAGAGGTCAGTAGGGTTAAAATAGTTTGCAAAATCCAGATCCTCAATGCTATCTGCTCGTTAGTTCAGATGTGAAGGGGCTTTTGCCGCCTAGCTAAGGTGCGGGTAGTAGGTCATCAAACAAGTCTACAGCTTTCACAAACTTGTCACGACAAACAGTGTTACAAAAGCCTACGACTTGGCCTTTGTATGTTGTCAAGGAACCTTCATCGATTGGGTTGCCTGACCAAGGACAGTTTTCGTTTATTGCGTTTTTGATGTTCAAGTCTTTTGGGTTGGTCATTGCATTCGCCTCGTCATGTAAAACCTAGTACCCACAATAATTGATGCCTGAGTCGTGATTCACTGAGGGGATGAAACTCAGAAGAACATGTGAAATTCAGGTCAATTCAGGCGGATGGGTATAGAGACCTCAGCATAAGGCCAACTTTCCATCCAGACTACATCGCGTCAGGCG
>JAPKEA010000023.1 GCA_028822275.1 Planktomarina sp.
AGTGTTCGATGAATACGACGCAGGTCGTGCCGACGTTATGTTCGTCATCCAACGGGTACTAGAGGTTGATGGGAAGTTAACATTGCTCGATCAAAACAAAGTAATCGCTCCGCACCCGTACTTCCGAATTTTCGCAACAGCCAATACAGTTGGTCTGGGTGACACAACCGGCCTTTACCACGGCACACAGCAAATCAACCAAGGTCAAATGGACCGCTGGAGCCTGGTTGCAACTCTTAACTATCTCTCAATCGAAGCCGAGACGGCGATCGTTTTATCAAAGAACCCTAACTACAATTCTGAGTCTGGTCGCAAAACTATTAAACAAATGGTTACAGTTGCAGATCTCACTAGGACTGCATTCATGAACGGCGACCTGTCGACGGTGATGTCACCACGCACGGTACTTTCTTGGGCTCAAAATGCTGAGATCTTCCATAATATTGGCTATGCATTCCGACTAAGTTTTATAAACAAATGTGATGAACTTGAACGTCAAACGGTTGCCGAACTCTATCAACGATGCTTTGATGAAGAGCTCCCAGAATCTGCCGCTTCTATGAGCATGGGATAGATTTATAATAGTAGGCGTATTGAGAGAAAAACTATGAAAAAAATTGCAAATACGAAAGCAACGTCTGACTCAGTTCGTAGACTTATGCATCTGTTAACAACGGTCAAACGAAAGATGTGTATTGTATGCTCTGAACCCTTGCAGTTCACAAATTTTCTTACAGTGATGGACGGCTCCCAGAGCCGAAAAAAATAATGCAAAACAGCGACAATCCCGCTGATCCATTTAAAAAAGCCCTGTCAGAGGCTACCAAAGTCATGGCAAACGATCCAGAGCTTTCAGTTACCTTTTCAGTTGACCCTCCTGGTGCGTCAAATGAAAATATTCGACTACCACAAATAAGCCGCCGCATGACCCGTGAAGAGGTTTTGTTGGCTCGTGGTACCGCGGATGCATTGGCGTTGCGTCACAAGTATCATGATACCAGCACATTTAACCGTTACGTTCCACAAGGCCAGGTGGCACGTGATATTTACGATGCAATGGAAACTGCACGTTGCGAGGCCGTTGGTGCCAGCGATATGCCCGGTACTGCGGGTAATATCGATGCTAAAATTAAGAATGAAGCTCTGCGTCAGGGCTTTGGCGACATCCACGAAGCCAGCCAGGTACCTTTAGCAACCGCCGCGGGATATCTTGTGCGGCATCTCGCAACGGGCCGCGACCTCCCACCTGATGCTACAAATGTGATGAACCTTTGGCGTGATTTTATTGAAGCCCAAACCGAAGGAAGCTTGTCCAACCTCGGCGACAACCTTGGAGATCAAGTCACGTTTGCTAAATTTACACGACAAGTCATCAAAGACTTGGGATACGGTGATCAACTGGGGGAAGATCCAGACTTTGAGGATGAAGACTCCGAAGAGCAGGTTGACGCCGAAGAAGATCAAGAAGATGAGCCGGACAGCACGGGTCAAGATGACAGCGATGAAGATCAAGATCTTGATGCCAATTCAGAGCAAAGCCAAGAAGAACAGCAAGACGCGGCAAGTGCACAAGTCACTTTGGACGATATGGCGGACAGTGAGATGGGCGACGAAGCAGAGATGCCTGACGGAGATTCCGCTCTTGACCCCCCCACCTCTCAGCCAATTTCTGACGCCGATCCAGACTATAAAGTCTATCAAACAGATTATGACGAAGAAGTTCGCGCTGAGGACTTAGCAGAGCCAAGGGAACTCGAGCGCCTGCGTGCATATCTAGATCAACAACTTGATCCCCTAAAAGGCGCCGTAGGTCGTCTGGCCAATAAATTGCAACGACGCTTACAAGCCAAACAAAACCGTAGCTGGGAATTTGATCTTGAGGAAGGTACGCTGGACGCCGGGCGTTTAGCACGTGTCATTGCTAACCCAACAACACCTTTATCATTCAAAGTCGAAAAGGATACTGACTTTAGAGATACTTGCGTTACTTTATTGCTAGACAACTCAGGATCTATGCGTGGTCGACCAATTTCCATCGCAGCAATCTGTGCCGATGTTCTAGCTCGCACTTTAGAGCGCTGTAATGTCAAGGTAGAAATCTTAGGTTTCACGACCCGCGCTTGGAAAGGCGGTCTTAGTCGTGAAGAATGGCTGGCGGCGGGACGTCCACAAAACCCTGGCCGCTTAAATGATCTTCGTCATATTATCTATAAAAGTGCAGACGCTCCATGGCGCCGTGCAAGGCCAAATCTTGGTTTAATGATGAAGGAAGGTCTTCTAAAAGAAAACATAGATGGTGAAGCCTTAGAATGGGCGCATCGCCGGATGAACGTAAGGCCAGAAGCGCGCAAAATTTTGATGGTTATTTCAGATGGCGCTCCAGTTGATGACAGTACGTTATCGGTAAATACCGCTAATTTCTTAGAAAAGCACTTACGCGATGTAATTCAAATGGTTGAAAAGCGTCGCCAAGTTGAACTTTTGGCGATTGGTATTGGGCATGACGTAACCCGCTACTATGAGAGGGCGGTCACAATCACAGATGTTGAACAATTAGCTGGTGCAATGACAGAACAACTCGCAGCACTTTTTGACAGCGATCCCCGTGCCCGGGCAAGGGTCATAGGATCCAAAAACGCGCGCTAAACTGAAGTAATTAACTATTGCCGAGGGCGCGACTTTGGAACATTCTTGCGCATCAGAAGTTGCCTAAGGCTAAAACTATGTTTCAGAACTTCAATTCCACTACCTCGCCGAAGCAAGGGCCTCCCCGGCTTAAGCGACTACGCAATTGGATGAGTAGCAAAAATATTGATGGGTTTATTGTGCCTCGTGCAGATTGTCATCAGGGTGAAAATGTGGCGGAGTGTGACGAACGTTTGTCTTGGCTCACCGGTTTCACCGGGTCAGCTGGGTTTGCCTGTATCTTAAAAGAACATGCAGGCATTTTCATCGATGGGCGTTATCGTCTTCAAATTCTTGATCAAGTAGCCAATGAATATAGTCCAATACATTGGCCAGAAGTACAACTTCATGATTGGATTTCTGAAACTGCAAGTGTGGGAGATGTCATTGGTTTCGATCCCTGGCTTCACACAGTTCTGCAGATAAATACATTAAACGAAGCCTTGAAAGGTAAAGGTATCTCCCTGAAGTCATGCGACAATGGCATCGATGCAATCTGGGAAGATCGCCCAGGTAAGCCGAGCGCATCAGCGTGGTCGCATCCAATAGCTCTGTCTGGGCAAAGCGTTAAAGAAAAATGCTCCAAAATTTCTACTATAATCGCTAATAATGGCGCAGATTCTGCTGTCATTACACTGCCTGATAGCCTCTGTTGGCTACTAAATATCAGAGGCGCAGATGTGAGGCGAACCCCAATTGTGCAGGCATTTGTGATCATCACAGCGCAAGGCTCAGTCAAACTTTTTAGTGACATTCGCAAATTTAAAAATGTCCATTTCGATGAATGGATCGAGCTCTTTGATTGGAGTGACTTTGAGTGCGCCTTGCAAGGCTCCACTGGTGTTATGCAGATAGATCCAGAATCACTGCCATATGCAGCCTTTAAGTCTTTAGAAGTAGGCTCATCCAAAATCAATTATGCACCAGATCCCTGCATCTTGCCCAAAGCTCGTAAAAATCACACGGAATTGGAAGGCGCACGCTCAGCGCATACACGCGATGGCGCTGCAATGGTTGAATTTCTATCCTGGTTCAGTCAAAATGATCCCTCGCAACTAACCGAGATTGATATTGTCGAGACCCTTGAAGGATTTAGGATCGCTACTGGGCAGCTGCACGATATAAGTTTTGACACTATCAGTGGCAGTGGTCCAAATGGAGCGATAGTGCACTACCGCGTTACACATGAGACAAACCGCTGCTTAGAGCAGAACAGCCTTTTGTTGATTGACAGCGGGGGCCAATACAAAGATGGGACAACGGATATCACCCGAACACTCGCAGTGGGCACACCCAGTCTAGAAATGTGCCAATGCTTTACCCAAGTGTTGCAGGGAATGATTGCCGTATCGCGCGTCAGATTTCCAAAAGGACTCAGTGGCCGCGACCTTGACGCACTTGCACGTACGAGGCTTTGGGAAGTTGGGCAAGATTATGACCATGGAACAGGCCACGGGGTAGGCAGTTTTCTATCCGTGCATGAAGGACCGCAGAGAATTTCTCGAACCGCAGCCGTACAGCTTGATCCAGGAATGATCATCTCCGTTGAACCAGGATACTACCGCGCACAAGCCTTCGGGATTCGTATCGAAAACCTCATCGTCGTTCAGGAGCCCGAGCAATTAATGCATAGCGGTTCTCACTCCATGTTGGATTTTGAAACTCTGACGTATGCACCAATAGATAGGCAATTAATTTTACGAGATATGATGACAGATTACGAAACTGCATGGCTCAACACATATCATAGTAATGTGTTCGAAAAACTATCTCCTCATCTTACGTCAGAAGCCTCAAAATGGTTAAGAACGGCAACCATGGCGATATAACAGAATAGAAAAGATCTCCCATTTAGGGATCAAAAACGACGCCACTTGGTATTGGATATGCACATAGGTTGGGAATGTTAAAATAAAGAGTATTTAAAAATACCTATGCTTCATACACGGTGTTAATCATCTCGTTTAAGTTCTTCAAATACCGAACTGTTTTCAAATTCGATATCTAAGCTATAAAAATAAGCCTATTTTTTTGTCCTACACGATTACCAAATCGTTGATACCGTATTCACAAAACTTCATTTATCTATAATATTTATCTTAAAGATATCTTTTGTTGAACGTCAGGATTTAGAGATTAAAAAAATCCTTAAAAACATGTATTTAATTTAAACCGGTTTTAGGAGGGACTTTGCAGCGTCGCGAGCAGCGTCTGTGACTACATTGCCAGCTAACATGCGAGCAATCTCATCAATCCGCTCCTGTTTCGACAAAGATACAACCGACGAAAACGTCATGTCACCAACAACCCGCTTTTCGACACGCCAATGCGTTGATCCCAAAGCAGCAACCTGTGGTGAGTGCGTAACGACCAGGACCTGACCATCTGATCCCAACTCAGCTAAACGCCTACCAACCGCATCCGCGGTAGCGCCACCAACGCCACGATCAATCTCATCAAAGATTATTGTTTTATGAGTGTCCCCTCCAGACAGGCATACTTTCAGTGCCAAAAGGAACCGGCTTAACTCACCGCCAGAAGCAATTTTTTGTAGCGGCCCTGATGGTGCTCCAGGATTTGTAGCTACCGTGAATTCAACCATATCAGACCCGTCTACACCATCTGAAATTGGCGTAATTTTGGTTTTAAAAGTGGCTCGTTCCATCTTCAAAGGTGCCAATTCAGACTCCATTTCGGCATCTAAAACACGAGCACCGGCAATACGAGCCTCATGTAGTTTTGCCGCAAAATCGCGGTAATCCTGACGGGCATTGTCAAGATCTTCCTGTAGAGATAGCAGCCCAGTTTCACCATCATCCAATGAGGCAAGTTTCCGCCCCATTTCAGAAGCCAGTGTCGAAAGTTCGTCTGGTGTAACCGAGTATTTGCGAGCTGCAGCCCGAATAGAAAATAGTCTATCCTCGGCATAGTCTAGTTCCGCTGGATTAAATTTAAGGCCGCCTAGAACGCGTTCGATCTCTTGTTGAGCTTCACCAAGATTATTTAGTATCCGGATCAACACCTCCGAAGCACCATTTAATTGACCCTCTAAGTGATCTGCTGCACTTTCAACCCACCGCGAGGCATCATTAATTAGCCCTTCAGCGCCGTTAATTGACAGTGCTTCGAGTGCTCTATCCACATCAACCCTTATTTTTTCCGAAGCTTTTATGAGGCGACGGTGTGCATCCAACGCAGCATCATCTCCCGGGGATACATCGAGATGTTCAAGTTCTGACACGGTATAGCGCAAGTAATCTTCTTCTTTTTTTAAAGCTTTTATTTTATCCTGCATTACTGTCAAACTGGATTGGCGTTGACTTACTAATTTCCAGGCCGCTCTGCAGCTATCGCGAAGTGGTTCAGAATTTGAATGCGCGTCAAGAAGCTTCATATGCTCCCTAACGTCTAAAAGCCCACGATCATCATGTTGACCATGTAATTCTAGTAAGGTTTCGCTAATTAGCCGTAAGACCTGACCGGAACACCGACGGTCATTCACAAAAGAGGTTTTACGACCTTCTTTTGTATTCGTGCGCCTTAAAATTAATTCGGGTTCAAGATCAAAGCCGCTTTCAATTAAGATTTTGTTCACGGGATGACCAACAGGGATATCGAACCAAGCAATCACTTCACCCTGCTCAGCGCCAAGCCGCACCAAATCTGCACGCCCACGCCAACCCAGGACAAATCCAAGACAGTCTAAAAGAATGGATTTACCTGCCCCAGTCTCACCCGTTAAGACATTTAACCCAGGTTGAAACTGAAGCTCAAGCTGATCAATTATCAGCATATCTCTAATGCTTAACCCCTGCAGCATCGTCGCCTCTCTTTGATTACAGCCACTCGCCTTTTATCGTTTGACGATAAATTTGAGAAAGCCAATTGCCGTCCAACGTATCCTTGGCGAGCACTTCGTCTGCTAGCAATGCAGTACTTTGTTTATACCACTCAGTATTTTTGTACTCTTGCTTTAGTATCGACACGGCTGATTGCGCCTCGGCTTTTAGTCCTAGCGACAAATAGCTCTCCACTAATCTGTGTAGAGCCTCTGGAGCTTGCCGTGTTGTACGAAAATCTTCAACCACAGTCTTAAATCTATTTATCGCCGCCGTATAATGTCCCTTTTGAAGATAATACCGCCCAATTTCCATTTCCTTGGCTGATAAATGATCAAAGGCTAAATCAAATTTTGTTTGTGCTGGCTTCACGTACTTGCTGCTTGGGTAGCGCTCAATCACGACCTGCAAGGCTTGTAGAGCCTTTATAGTCAACCCTTGATCCCGTCCAACATCGTCAATTTGATCATAGTAGCTAAGCGCTAAAAGGTACTGAGCGTACCCCGCATCAACATCCGCTGGAAAAAAATCGATATAGCGCTGAGCAGCACTGCGGCTACTATTGTAATCTTTTGCCTTGTGAAAGCTAAAAGCTTGCATAATCAAGCCACGTTTAGCCCACTTTGAATACGGATAAAGGCGCTCAATTTCACCAAAGTAGCGGGCAGCGTCTTCTGCGTTAGCATTGCTTAATTCTACTCCACCCTGATCATATATTTCCTTTGCAGAATATGATTCTAAGGGTTCGGTCAAACCAGTACTCATGTTGGTACAACTAACAGAAGTTGCGGAGACCAGTCCAAGAACCGCAGCTTTAAAAAACGACATACATAACCTCACACATTACTCACACTGCAACTAGCACATATAAAATGCGGGCAAAACAATTGAGTTGGAATTTTTTATGCAGAGCAAAATTTTAGGCTGCTCCTATCCTAAATTTCTAGCGGAACGCTCGCACCAGGTAAGCTTTTAGCAGTCTGCGGCGAACAGTTAATCATCTGGAATGAGCCAGGCTGCGAAAATAGCCGGCGCAACAGCATGTTTGTAATGGTATGCCCAGCACGATTGCCAATGTAGCGACCAAGAATTGGGCCACCAGCAAGTGCAAGATCACCAACGGCATCTAGCATTTTGTGGCGTACAGGTTCATCGTGGTATCGCATGCCACCGGGGCTTAGAACATCTGCGCCCTCAACAACAACGGCGTTTAAGAGTGTGCCACCTAAAGCCAAACCATTTGAGCGCATTGTGACCACATCATCTTTACTGCAAAAAGTCCGACTGTCGCACAATTCATGAACAAAACTGCCGTTTGCAAGATTAAGTGCCTTTGACTGCTGTCCTATTGCTGCATCAGGGAAATCAATAGCAAATTCTATCTCAAGGCCAGATGCAGGTTCTAAAATCGCTGACGCACCATTCTCGGAAACTTCAACAGACTCCAAAATTTTGATTGCTCGAACCGGTGCAGCTTGTTCGATCAGACCGGTTTCTAAGAAACCACGTACAAACTGTAGCGCGCTGCCGTCCATGATTGGAACCTCAGGGCCGTTTAATTCGACTATCGCATTGCTAATTCCGCATCCCGCCAAAGCGGCCATAATATGTTCAACTGTAGCGACACCAACACCGTCTGCATTTACTAAACGAGTACAAAGCGCTGAATGAACCACGAATTGCCAGTTGGCTGAAATCAGGGTATCATATCGAGAAAGGTCTGTACGCGAAAACCATATACCTGTTTCAACAGATGCCGGACGGACAGTTACCGTAACGTCCCTTCCGCTATGAAGCCCCACACCAGAAAAAACGGCGCATGATTTTAGTGTCTTTTGCAAAACTTCCTCAACTAAATAGTTTTCAACTCTTAATTGCAGTTAGAAGCGTAAGGCAAAAGAAACAATTCACTCTTTGCAACGAATTGAAATATCTTCCCAATCACAAAACAAAACAAATCACAAAATAGCCAATATAAATTATGTATCTGAAATTAAATCAAAAAATACATACCTGACAGTATTTTAAAATATACTATGGATAAGAGTTAATTGGCCTGTCGGCGTAAAAACGCCGGTATTTCAATACGATCATCCGATTCACCACCTTCCACCTCCACATCGTAATCTGTAGACACTTCTGAACCTGGGATAGGGGATGAGCCAACTGAACGCTGACTTTGGTACTCCGATTGGCCGGTCATCCGGTTTATCAAGGAATTAATCCCAAACCGCCCCTTGCCTGCGGATTCTTCTGTGTCAGCCAAAATTGGTTGTCGTGCTCCACTTGAAGGTGAGCTTTCAACGGCCGCACGCAAACGCGCCATAGCCTCAGCTGTCGGTGTGCCCGGCGCACTTGGAGTTTGATAACTCGAAGCTGGTGCAGCTTCCTCCATAATGCCCATGGCCTCTTCTGCCACTTTCGGCTGATAGGCCGGCGGTGGCATATCAGCCATTTCGGGTGCATCCCTTCGATCAAAAGTTAATTCTGGTGATTGATGTGTAACTTCTATTTCACTCTCTTCAGGCATATTAAAATGTTGTGAAGCAGTAACTGTATTTTCGAACACTGGAGCTGTTGAAACAGAGAATTCTGCATCAATTCCGGTTGCGACTACAGAAACGCGCATAATTCCATCTAAAGACGTGTCGAGGGTTGAGCCAACAATAATGTTTGCATCTGGATCTACTTCTTCGCGAATGCGGTTTGCGGCTTCATCGAGCTCAAACAAAGTAAGATCTGCACCACCCGTGATGTTGATCAACACACCCTTGGCACCACGCAAGCTAATTTCATCAAGTAATGGATTAGACACAGCCTTGTCAGCTGCTTGAACGGCCCGATCTTCGCCACTGGCCTCACCAGTGCCCATCATGGCTTTACCCATTTCATCCATTACAGATCGCACATCTGCGAAATCAAGGTTTATGAGGCCCGGACGGACCATAAGGTCCGTAACACCTTTTACACCTTGGTATAAAACATCATCAGCCATGCTAAATGCATCGGCAAATGTTGTTTTTTCGTTAGCTAACCGAAATAGATTTTGATTAGGAATGATGATCAACGTATCAACCACTTTTTGCAACGCAACAACACCCTCCTCCGCTTGGCGCATCCGCTTTGTGCCCTCAAACTGGAATGGCTTGGTTACGACACCTACAGTTAAAACACCTAATTCTCGGGCAGCTTGCGCAATGATTGGAGCCGCACCTGTTCCGGTCCCTCCTCCCATACCAGCGGTTATAAAACACATATGAGCACCGGCAAGATGATCTACAATTTGCTCTATACTTTCCTCTGCGGCCGCAGCACCAACTGCTGCGCGGGCACCTGCCCCTAAACCTTCTGTAGCTTTTACACCAATCTGAATTTTTGCTGGAGCCCCAGACTGCTGAAGCGCCTGCGCATCGGTATTTGCAACCACAAATTCTACGCCATCCAGTGATTTATTAATCATGTTATCAACGGCGTTTCCGCCTGCACCGCCCACACCAAAAACGGTAATGCGAGGTTTTAGATCATCATGTCCGGGCATGGTTAGATTCAATGTCATTTTTTCCGCCTGTTCTGACCGCACTGTTTAACGGCAATATTTATTGTTTCCAAAATTATACCGTGAAGTCACCACAACGTCACGAAAAAACTCTCTTTTAATACAAAATATAGTACCATTTGTATCATAAATGACCAAACTTTGTGTAAAACACTAGGCTTAAATCACCAATTGTCCCGAAACCAGCGCACAGCGCGACGCAAAGGACGTCCAACTATGGTTGGCTGAGGAACTTCGAAATCCCACCACTCATCTTGTGGGTTCGCTGCATTGAGTGCCAATCCAACGACACCTGCGAAAGCAGGACCAGTGGCTGCCTGGGGCAACCCCTGAACTCGAATTGGACGACCAAGGCGTACGTGTTGGCCTAAAATGCGCGCAGCCAACCCATCCAATCCCGGTATCTGGCTCGCGCCACCAGTCAACACTATTTGCTGTCCAGAAAGGTTATCAAAACCAGCAGCATCTAAGCGGTCACGCGCATCTTCTAAAATCTCCTCCATCCTAGGACGTATAATGCCAATCAATTCAGATCGGCTTACTTTGCGCCTATCATGTTCCCAATCACCGCTGTTCCCCTGGGTTTCAATCATCTCACGATCATCTATACCTGTGGCCATTGCTCCCCCATAAAGAGTTTTGATGCGTTCAGCAGCTGCCATGGGAATCTGCAATCCCATTGAGATATCGCCGGTCACATGGTCACCACCAAGACGTATGCTGTCGGCAAAAATCAGATGCTTCTTAAAGAAAATAGACACCCCAGTCGTCCCACCCCCAATGTCAATACAAGCAGCGCCCAGCTCTTGCTCATCTTCAACCAAGGCTGATTGCGCGGCTACGTAAGATGACGAGGCAATACCTGCAAGTTCAACATCACATTTGGTTATGCAGTGATTTAAATTACGAATAGCGCGGTCATGCACAGTTAATATATGTAAGTCAGCAGAAAGCTTATCACCACTATGACCACGGGGATCTGGCATCCAAGGTCGTCCATCTAAAGTAAAATTAACTGGTTGGGCATGCAGAACGGCACGGTTTTCACCAAAATCCGGCAAATCACACTCAGCGAGTACACGACCAATATCTTGAGCATGCACCACTTCGTTCTCTATTTGCGCTTCTCCAAACACTCCGTAGCTGCGAGGTGCTGCGCCGGAGAAACAAGCAATCACGTGATCGACACGCACCGAGGCCATTTTTTGCGCAGCCTGTAATGCGGTACGGATCGTACGCTCCGTTTCTGCCATCGATTCGATTTCGCCAAAACGAATACCACGAGAACGCGTTGTTGAAGCACCTATCACGCGAAAACTAGATTGCCCGGCTAACGACCCAAGAGTCTCAGCTGAGCCCAAGTCACTTGGTCTATCAAACCGAAGGATCAAGCATGCCACTTTAGATGTACCAACATCCAAAACAGCAATAATCCCACGTTGCATTGCAATGTTGCGCATTGCCCGCATTGCGCGTTGAGATTGATAAAGCTCATTCATTTTTTAACTCCAAAAACGAAACACCTTTTATTTCTTTTAAACCCACTAAAGCCTGCGGGCGAAGGCGCAAAGTTGGGCGTTTAGGGTTTCTGAAATCCAACATAATTATGTCACGTTCAAACAAGTCTTGTACGGCACTCAAAACAATAATCTGTGAAAGAACTTGAGAAGGGTTATCTTCCGGCAGCGCAATTGTCTGATCTCCAACAAGAACCAAATTCCAACGTCTTTGCCCGATGCGCACAAGACCGCGAAGGCGACTAGTTATCGGGATCGATGCTTTCAATATTTCATCTACTTCTTGTAAAGCATCGATAGCTCCATTTCCCGCTATAAGAGGCAAGTCTTCAAATTCAGCACGATTGCTGATATTGCGCAAAATATTTCCTCTTGAAGAAACCAATTTTAAACCGTCCATTCCACGCCAGACATAGGCAGCCGGAATCTCGTTTACTTGGACTTGCAACAGTCCGCCACTTGACACAAAGACAACAGCACTTTCAATCGTAGGAAACTCCTCCAACGACTGACGCAACTCCAAAAGGTCAAGCTCCAGATCGCTTGTGGGCAAAACTCCAAACAGATTTTTACGAATATCTTGCTGCACTAACGGCGATGCACCTTCGATTGTTAGGGTCTGAATGATACTGTCAGGTCGTGATGTCACAGAAACCTGAGCATCCTGTATAATCTCGTACAAGAATACCCGGTTTTCAGATTTTGAGACGAATGCCAACACAAAGAATGCCAGTAAGAAAGTTGGAATACCCACACGAACCATTGAGCGGTAAACAGGTGTCAGCCAAAAACGTTGTAACTTGTAAGTCCACACTGACTGCGGCTTATCTGGCACCGCATAAAAATTTGCCTCAAGTACCTGCAGTGATGCATTTTCATTCACCTGTTGCACGAAGCGTCCTCCACCAACCTGTGGCATAATTCTGGCAAACTAATCCCGACAGCTGCGGCTTGCTCAGGCGTGAGCGACGTCGGTGTCATCCCAGGTTGAGTATTTGTTTCAAGTAAAATTAAACCCTGTGTGGATTTACTTTCATCCCAACGGAAATCCGTACGAGACAAGCCTCTACAGCCTAAAACTTCATGTGCTTTCATGGCGTAATTCATACATGTTTGAAAAATAAAACTTGGGAGGTCGGCGGGCACAACGTGGCTGGATCCGCCTTGCACATATTTAGCATCATAGTCGTACCAAGTGTCTGTCAATATATCAGTTACCGTTAAAGCCTGCTCTCCTAACACTGTAACGGTTAATTCGCGGCCCGGCGCAAACGCCTCAACCATTACAAAATCTGGCATATCAGATGACAGAACTGGTGGTTTGGAAGCCTCTGCCTCAACAAGATAGACCCCTACAGAAGAGCCTTCATTATTCGGCTTCACGACGTAGGGTGGAACAATTGGATGACCAGATTTAAAAGAATCACGGGCAACCAAAACACTTTCAGCAACTGGCAAACCTGACCTTCGGTAAACTTCTTTGGTTTTTTCTTTATCCATAGCCAAAGACGAGGATAGGATTCCAGAATGAGTGTACGGCAGACCCATCCACTCCAATACACCCTGTACGCAACCATCTTCGCCCCAGCGACCATGTAAGGCATTGAACACAACACATGGCGATGCCGTGCGTAAATCAGATACCAAATCGGGGCCCGCATCAATTTTGACAACGTTGTATCCAGCCTGCTGCAACGCAGAGGCGCATTCATGCCCTGATGACAGAGAAACCGAACGCTCTGCGCTAGGTCCACCCATCAATACGGCGATATTTTCGGGAGTCCTGCTCGACATTCCCACATTCTCGCTTCAATATTTAGCCCTCTTTTGGGGCTCTTGTTGTCGCTTATTTTTAGCGTTCTTTATATTATTTGGGGTCTCCGACCCTCATTATTTCCCACTCTAACGTCAATCCACAGTAATCGTAAACCTTTTTCCTTACCAAATTGCCAAGTTCCTCCAAATCTTTCGCCGTTGCAACACCTGTATTAATCAAAAAATTTGGATGCTTTGTGGACATCTGGGCGCCCCCATATGTCAGCCCTCGGCAACCCGCGCCATCAATTAGCTTCCAAGCCTTCAATGCCTGGCTGTCACCTTCCAGCCCTGTTGAACTGAACCCAGCAGGATTTCGGAATGTGCTGCCAGCGGAGAGTTCCTTTGTTGGCTGGGTAGCGTTCCGCTTGGCAACCTGATCATCCATCTTTTCGTGCAGAACCTCTGAGCTACCAACACCAAGGCTTTGCAACGTCACACTACTTATAACAACCCCATCGGGCAGGTCACAATCACGATACCCAAACAACAAATTCTCCTTCGAAAACCTTACCAAATTTCCCTGCCTATCAGAGCCATGAGCCGAAACAAAAACATCAGAAAAATAGCTGCCATAACAGCCTGCATTCATTTTGAGGGCGCCTCCCATAGCGCCAGGGATAGTACGTAGATAGGTCAGATCAAGCCCAGAATCAGCCGCCTTTCGGGCCACATGCGCACCTAACGCTGCAGCTCCGCAATGCACTAAATTACCTTCAATCTCGATACTATTAAATCCGCGCCCCATGCGAATGACCACGGCGCGGATACCGCCATCCCTCACTATCATGTTGGAACCTACACCCATTGGCAAAATATCAACCTCAGAATGCAATGCACGCAAGAAGTCTTGGAGATCCTCAAAGTCCGCGGGCTCAAACAAATAATCCGCGGCTCCACCAACACGTAACCATGTGAGATCCGATAAGCCGCGGTTCCGCGTTAAACGCCCACGTGGATTCATTAATATTTTCAAACCTAGCCCTCATCCCAGTTGCAACGTTTAGACTGGATTGAGGGTTTTGTGTCAAATTGATAGATAATTCTACTCACACTATTTACTAAAAATTCACATAGAAATCTTCACCACAAACACTAAAATTAATCCCTTACGAGCTTTTGTACCCATGCCGAGATTGAACCTGCACCAAGGCAAATGAGCATATCCCCTTCCCCGCAGTTATCACGAAGGAACGCAGTCAGTGCAGCCTCATCCGGAACGGCCATGACGTTGCGGTGCCCATGGCTTTTTAGGCCCTCGATCAAACCATCCCTGTCTGCGCCCTCAATTGGGCATTCTCCAGCTGCAAAAATATCAGTAATTCCAACAACGTCTGCATCGTTAAAGCAGCTACAAAAATCTTCAAAAAGATCATGTAGACGGCTATATCTATGGGGTTGATGGATAGTCAGAATCCGGCCCGTGTGGCTTTGGCGAGCAGCTCTCAAAGCTGCAGCTATCTCAACTGGATGATGGGCATAATCATCAATTACTGTTACGCCTTTTACTTTTCCAATATTAGTAAATCTACGATTTACACCTTTAAAATTTAGCAAAGCAACTCGTATATGTTCCGCAGGCATACCTAAGTGCAGCGACACCGCTACCGCGGCCAAAGCATTCGAGACGTTGTAGTCTCCCGGCATTGGCAAGCTACATCCTAAGATAGCCTCACCTCCGCGCAAAGCTACGTCAAAATAAGAATTACCATTTGCATATGTAAGGTCCACCGCCCGCACATCAGCTTCTTCATTAAACCCATAAGTTTTAACCCGGCGGTCTGTGATACGGTCGACAAGCATTTTAACCTCACTGTGATCAGTATTGCAAACCGCAAGCCCATAAAAAGGAATATTGTGAACAAAATCGAAGAACCCTTGGCGTAGGTTTTCAAAGGAGCCCCAATGCTCCATATGTTCAGGGTCGATGTTAGTGACAATCGCAATAGTTGCGGGAAGTCGGTTGAATGTGCCATCACTTTCATCAGCCTCAACCACCATCCATTCGCCCTGACCTGTGCGAGCATTGGACTCAAAAGCGTGGATCACCCCACCATTCACAACCGTTGGATCAAACCCACCAGCATGTAGAAGCGTTGCAACCAGAGTTGTAGTTGTTGTTTTACCATGGGTACCAGCAACTGCCACGTTGGACTTTAAACGCATAAGCTCAGCCAGCATCTCAGCGCGGCGCACCACAGGCAGCCCCCTCTTCCGAGCTTCATCCAGCTCAGGATTACCCAACTTAATCGCAGTCGACACGACGACAACTTCAGCCTTATTTAAGTTTTCAGCACTTTGACCCAGAAAAATTTGAGCTCCCAGCTGGGCAAGCCTGTCAGTGATTTTAGAAACTTTTAAGTCAGATCCCTGAACTTTATAACCATGCGCCAAAAGCACTTCCGCAATACCCGACATTCCAATTCCCCCAATCCCGACGAAGTGGATGGCGCCAATATCGCCAGGCATTTTAGTCACTGAAATCATTCTATGTCTCCGACAAGTTCTTCGACCATCGCAGCTAAATCAAATGTGGCATTGGGTCTAGCGCATTTCAGTGCAGCTGCGGCCATTCCACTAGCTCTGCGTCCATCACAGAGAAGGTCCTTCACTTGATGTGTTAGCGCATTAGGTGTAAAATCAACTTCATTCATTAGGATAGCTGCCCCCGCTTCAACTAGCTCTCGGGCGTTAGCAGTTTGCTCATCACGAATGGCAGTAGCTAAGGGCACAAAAATAGCTGGTCTTCCTATTATAGAGATATCAGCAACAGAAGACGCACCAGAGCGGCTAATTACTAACTGCGCCCGCTCCATTCGCTGCGGGATGTCATCAAAAAATGGGAGCACAGTAGCCTGTATACCACCTTTCATATAGGCTTCGTTAACCCGCC
>JAPKEA010000333.1 GCA_028822275.1 Planktomarina sp.
ACTGGTTTACTGCACAGCAGATTCGTATTACAGCTTCGGTTACAAAAAAGAATTTATCGCAAATTCTAATCAGTGGTTAAAACAGAACAGCCCGCTCAGCCAACGTTTACTGACTAACAACCACGCTATCGCCTATACCAGTAAAAAAATAGAGAATTATGACGGAGTGTCGGCCAACGTTAGCACCGAAGAAATACTTAATGTTGGAAATGATGCCTTGCTTGTAATCGAAATGAACTTGACCATGGCAACACTAATGAAAGAACTTGTTGAGAAAGGTACTATTGAATTCGAAATAGGTTTCCCGCCTGGCCCCCAGCCTCGAGTGGCCATCTACAGGACCGTGAAGGACTAATAATTGACTACCAATTACTAGTCTCCTCTCTTTTCGTTATCAGAATATCCTGCATAATTAAATACTCTAAGTCTGTACCCATAAACGTATTGAGGGCGTCGTCTGGACTACAAACTAACGCCTCACCAGGTCGACTTAACGCCGTATTCATCAATACACCGTGGCCACTTTTCTCCTGAAACATCGTCAGCAGTTTATAAAGCTCCGGATTATTTTCCTCGTTGACGCATTGAGATCTGCCGGTCCCGTCATTGGACGTAATAAATGGATATTCACTTCGCCAAGGCTCCTTTACCTGCTGACTAATACACATATATTTATCGTCATAACTTTTCTCAAAAAAATCTGCTGCCATAGAGTCTAATACGCTTGTAGAAAAAGGCCGCCAGTGCTCCCTAAATTTAACCCGTTTATTGATACTTTTGACAATATCCGGCTCGGTTGGATTCGCGAATATACAGCGATTACCAAGCGCGCGAGGACCGAACTCCATGGGCCCCCTCATCCAAGCAACCACTTTTCCATTGGCTAATAATTCTGCTGCCTCCGCAAAAGGGTCCTCTAACTCCCTCCAATTGGGCTTCTCTCTATTTCGCTGACACGCCTCAATACAGACCTTGTTGTTGAAAGTTGGCCCAAGCGACACGTTTCTTAACGGGGCTAGTTTGCCACTGTTTTTTCTTGCAACATAGGCAGCCGCGCCGATAGCTGTACCCGCGTCGCCACAGGCCGGATGAACTATCAGCTCTTTGACCAATGGGTGTTCGGCTAGTCTCTTATTGAGTCGGATGTTCATGGCGCCAGTACCAGCAATAGCCAATCGACCGCTTTGTTTGAGAATATCTGATAAATAACTTTCCATGATTTGTATTGTCATGTCTTCATAAAGTTGTTGAATTGCTGCCGCATAATGGACGTAAGGATCATCGGTCAAATTACCTTCTCTTCTTGGTCCGAGCATATCAACCAATTTTTTACTGAAGTAATGTCCTTTTAATTTTGCTTTATACCGTCTAAGACCAATCGTACTGATAAGTGTATTGTTGACCTTGAACTTCTTACCGTCAAAGCTAGCAAGACTTGAGAGATCATATTTATTGGGGTCTCCGTAGGGGGCCATGCCCATAACTTTAAACTCCCCATCTAATATTTCAAAACCAAGATAATCGGTTAAAGCCGCATACATTCCGCACAGAGAGTCTGGGTTATAAAATTCCTTTAGCCTCACTATCTCACCTTGAAAACCGTAACCAATAAAGACATTGGAATACTCACCCTTTGAGTCCAGACAAAGAATAGCGGTTTTTTGATCCGTCTCATTGAGATGATATACACTACTTGCATGAGCCAGCTGGTGTCGGACAGGAACGACTTTAGTTGCCGCCTTTGGAATATGGAGCTTCTCTAGAAGTCCCCCTAGTTCTTTATAGTAACGATTATATCTACGATTTCCGTTGATTAGGCTATCCACGCTTCGGTCTGGCGCGTACCAGTGCCGGTAAGCATAATGCCAGCGTGCTTTGCTAAACAGTGAAATTGGGGCATAGGGTATCGCAACGTGGTCGATATCCACGGACCTCACCCCTGCAATTTGCATCACCTGCCTTGCCGCAAGAAAAGGCCATTCTTCTTTTGCGTGTTTTTTACGAATTAACCTTTCTTCTTCAACCGCAGCAATCAATTCGTTACCGACAAAGATCGCTGCAGCAGGGTCATGCCCAACAGCGCCTGATAGCCCTAAAGTAATTTTAGTCACGATTCGATGCTCGCCTGTTTTCATAATACTGATTTATCATCGGTGCAAATAACTGCTCATACCGACTTCCTTTCCAATTCTTCTCGAAGCGCTTCATATCCTGTAGCGATTTTCGATGGGACCACCATTTGAAGCGATGACGACGCATACCATCTAGATCGAGAACATAAAGCCTGTCATTGCGAAAAATAAAATTAGTAGCTTTCATATCACCATGGCTAATCTTATACCGGTGCATAATTTCGAAAAGATCTGCAAACGCAGCCACGAGCTTAGTTTCGTTTATTGCTCCGTTTGCAGTGCTATGAGGAGAGCTGTTAACAGGACCATCGTTTTCAGCTTCGTCTGCGCCCTTTAACTGAAGATTTAAATTATTGGCTGGTATTTTTTCAGTCAACAAGTAAGACCGCCTTCGGAAAAACCAATACAGCCGCTCCTCTAAAAATAGGTGAGCAGGAGGGGTGTAAATGCCTAAAAGATTTAACATCGATGAATTTCTCCAACAGCGATGCGCACGGGACTCATCGAGAAGACGCCTTAATGCTTGTCCCGGGCTAACAATGTTGTAGCGCTTCAGAATCATTGGTATGCCGCTTATGTTCACTACTGCAACTGTTGTTGTCTCGCCATCTTTCAGCATGCCCTCTTGCTTAATATAGCTATCTGGATTTTTTAAAAATTGTGCTATATCATTTTTATCCAACAGTCGATCGTGGACGAGGAGAGACGTTGCAGTTTTCACTTTTGAGGTGGCAGAAGACGAGCGAAATACCTTTTTTTCAAAATGCGAAAGGCGCTGTATGCGCAAATTCTGAACCATAGGCTGAACCTTAGCCAAATCCGCAGAAGAAAATTCTCCATAGCTAACTTGATAGGACTCAAGCATAAGCTCTATTTGGACGTCGAAGCTAACCGGAAACTGAGATATGAAATCAGCGATATTTTTTAGTCGCTGGGATTTCCCCAAAGGTTTCGCCAGCCGCTTTACATCTCCGCCATCAATCAGATACAGCTTTTCCTTAAACAACATGTAATTACCGAGGTGCATGTCTCCTTGCCAAAGCCCAGTGTTGTGACAACTACAAACCATACTAAAGATCAAAGACCAAATCCTTTCACCATCCGGTGAACTCACCGATTTTTCATCGGCAAAGTATTCCGCTAGACTTATCCCTGTCTCAAGGTACTCGATTAATATCACTCCCCCGGCACCCTTGATACTGTGCTGACTAAGGATCTTTGGGGTAGCAAGTTTATGTTTTTCAAATTCTTTTGTTGCTGGAAAACCAAAGATCAACAGTTGTGTCAA
>JAPKEA010000334.1 GCA_028822275.1 Planktomarina sp.
ATTTTCGCAACTCGTGTGCCTTTAAGCGCGCCCAGTCTACTTCAATCATTTTGCAACCTCCACTTTAGGGTGAAGTCTATTGGACGAGAGGTCTTTATTACCAGTAATAAAAATTATTTCTTGGCTATTTAGCTTAGACAAGTAATCTATCAGATCGTCTCGAGCAGCTAGTATGTGGGGATTTTTATTTAGTAGTTCGATAAGGTATTTCATTATACAAGTGGCTCCACAGTAAAAGAGGTGGCAAAAGATTTTAGTTATTTTATTACAGTCGGAATTGGTAAGCTAATCAATTTAACTAACAACAGTGCAAAAATGGAAGCACTTTCAACGCTAAGATGGGAAAACCGTCTAATTGCAGTCAGAGCTACAACAGAGCCCTAGTTGAAACAGACGTGAATTAACGGATCGAACGGCACGGTAGGGGTCAAAGAAAACTTACGACGGATCCGAACATCACTTGTGAGCTTACCCAAGGATTCTGGACCGAAGCCAATTGGAGATTAATGTATTTATAATTCGAGTCCTGGAGGAACCGAATTTGTAAGCTTGACTGCCGGTGTTGTAACGATTCAAGGATAGTTATTCCAAATTCCATGAAATCTTCATACTGGCCTTTAACGACTGATGCGGCGCTAATTCTTTAAGACCGGGACTTCCAGAAAGATGAAAAGCGTCAACTGGATGCGATACAGGTTCAAAACAAAAGAAATTGGTGTTTTTACCGGGTGAGTAAACGATTGCTGTGCTTAAATTCTCTGAAGCTTGTATCAAGCAAGGATAAGCATCTCGATTTTGATAAATGCGGGCTGTGCCTTCCCAGTTCGAAAAAGTATTATTTATCCAACCAGCGGGAAGAGGTCGTTCTGTACCAAAGCACCACTCTGCTGAGTCGCGCAAATAAAGCTTTTGCGTTGGCAAAAATTGCTCATTCTCCAACCAGACGGCCTTTGCATCAAAAGATACACGCGTACCTGCATTGCGAGGAAACCATGGATGAAACCCACACCCAAACGGCAAGCTATCGGGTCCAGTATTTGTTAGAGTGAGCATGATTTCAAGTGCAGTTTCAGACAGCTCAATATCCTGAACAGCCCTGTACCGCCAAGGCCCAATATCACCATTCAATAGCATTAATTGGGCCTGAGAACCACTTTGGCTGATGCTCCATGCTTTTTGAAACCCGTCACCATGAATCGGGAACGCCTCGCCTGTCAAGTTTGCCTCAACGGCGTGACTTTCACCCGCCCAGTCAAAGCCACCCTGAGAGATACGGTTAGAAAACGGGGCCAATATATTGCTAGCAAGAGTGAAAGGGTTGCTCGCATCTCCATCCCAAGGCCGAAGCACCGGGCGATCACCAACCTCTAAGTGGGCAATTCCACCTCCCAGTTCAGGTGCAATCACGACGCGGGCCACACCCGCCTTTAAGTCCGTGAGTTTTACCATCCGCCATCAATTGAAAAATTTTGCCCCGTGATCATATCTGACGCTGGCGACACCATAAAATGAACCAGATCAGCAACATGTTGAGGATGAATGCGCTTTTTCAAACATTGCCGATCAAGAACCCAGTCTTTGTATTCCTGCAATCGGTCACCAAAAACACGTTCCTCTGCATCCGAGACAATGGCTCCGGGTGCCACTGAATTAACATTGATCCCATGTGGCCCCAATTCGCGCGCCATCGCTTTGGTCAATCCCAACATTGCCCCCTTTGAGGTGATATAGGGCACAAATCCATCCCATTCACCTGTCAGGGTCACAGACGTGAAATTAACGACTTTGCCGTGTTTACGTTCCTTCATTGCCTTGGAACAGACCCTTGTTAAAGCGAACGCTGCAGAGGAATTTACTCGAATTTGATCCTCATATTCCTGAAGTGAAAATTCTTCATGTGGCTTGTTTATGATAAGAGCCGCATTGTTGATCAGAATATGAAAACCACCGATCTCGTCTGCTAAGCTTTGGACATCACGTTCTATAGCACAAAGATCATTTAAATCGCATCCAAAAAAGCTTACATTTTGTCCAATTTCCTGTGCCTTCGCTGCACCGTCCTCATAATCGGGTCTATCCAGCAAAATAACTTGGGCACCTTGAGCAGATAATTTTTCTGCCTGCGCCCGCCCCAAAGTGCCAAGCCCACCTGTAAGAAGGACTTTTTTTTCATCAAGGTTCTGCATGTTATCTCCTTACAATACATTCTTTATTTACTTCATATTTTGGTCACTAAATTTATTATCAAACGCCAAGGCAATAAGGTAAGATCCATCTCCTAAACGTCCAAGGATTTTGTGGGCATATGTTCCAAAGAGTGTCTATCAAAGGCTTGATACATCCGATATCCTTCGGAAGGTAGTGAAGGCGCGGTCCAAGTCTGGATTAAGTTCCAGTCCTAGCCCCGCACCCGGTGGGACCGTGATGCGACCTTTGCGCACTTCGGGCAAGGCTGTAACCAAATCACGATACCAAGTCCTGTAAAAAGCACGCACGCTTTCCTGAAAAAGCGCATTTGGTGCGTTCAAAGATAGGTGCGTTGATGCACAAAATACAACTGGCCCAGTGCAGTCATGGGGCGCAATTGGCAGATGCCAAGCTTCGGCCATGGAGGCAATTTTACGGGCTTCTGAGAGGCCACCACACCAGCTAATATCAAGGTTGAACACACCGGCAACACCAGTTTCGATCAGATCGCGAAACGCCCATCGAGAACCGAGCGTTTCAGAGGCAGCAATCGGTGCACGCGATGCATCAGCATAACGCTTAAGACTCGATAGGCTATCCATTTTAATCGGATCTTCGTGCCAGAATGTATCGTATGGTTCCAGCGCGCGGGCAATCTCAATCGCAGGTAAAAGTTGCCACATAAGGTGGAATTCCACCATAATGTCCATTTTATCACCCACAGCCTTACGAATTTTTTCAAATGGTTGAAGCGCTAATTTAAGGTCGGCTTTTTCGATATACTGCCCTCGGCTTTTTTCAGCCGCCAAGTCGAAAGGCCAGATTTTCATCGCAGTAATATCTTCTTCAAGCAGCGATATAGCAAGTTCGTCAGCGCAATTCATAAACGCATTTAAATCGTCATATCCCTTAACTTCGCCCGCGTTCAGCGCATAGTTAGCTGTATTCTGGCCCGTCGCTTTTTTTATATACTCAGTCCCTGCGCAAGTATTATAAGTGCGGATATCTTGACGGGTAAATCCTCCCAAAAGCTGGGTAATTGGCTGCCCGGTGACTTTGCCAAAAATATCCCAAAGTGCAATATCAAAAGCAGAGTTTCCGCGCATCTCGACTCCGGTTGATCGGTACCCAAGATACCCGACAAGATCTGCAGAAAGCTTGTCAATCTCCAACGGATTCCGGCCAATAACAATTGGTGCAACTGTTTCATGAATGTAGGCCTCAACCGCTT
>JAPKEA010000335.1 GCA_028822275.1 Planktomarina sp.
TCATCGCATTTGGTGGTGGATCCAGTCTGGATCTGGGAAAACTGGTTGCCTTTTTAGCTGGGCAGACCCGTCCATTATGGGATTTTGAAGATATAGATGATTGGTGGACACGCGCAGCGGTAGACACAATAGCACCTATAGTTGCAGTGCCAACAACTGCTGGTACAGGTTCGGAAGTTGGCCGTGCTTCTGTGATTACCAATACTGAGACCCTGGAGAAAAAGATTATTTTTCACCCAAAGATCCTGCCCACGGTTGTGATCTGTGATCCAGAACTTACTGTCAAAATGCCCAAATTTATTACTGCAGGCACTGGCCTTGATGCATTTGCGCATTGTGTCGAGGCATTCTGTTCACCTCATTATCATCCCATGTCTCAAGGCATGGCACTGGAAGGTATGCGGTTGGTCAAAGAGTACCTGCCGCGTGCGTATACCGATGGCTCGGATATCGAGGCACGCGCACAAATGATGTCTGCAGCGGTGATGGGCGCAACCGCTTTTCAAAAGGGGCTGGGAGCTATACATGCGCTATCACACCCAATTGGTGCCATCTATAACACCCATCATGGAACAACTAACGCCGTTTGCATGCCAGCCGTACTACAATTTAATAAACCAGCGATTAAAAACTTATTGAAGGAAGCATCCAATTATCTTGGGATTAATGGTGGTTTTGACGGATTTTGTAGCTACGTGGACGATTTAAACTCATTTCTGGAGGTTCCCAGATCACTTTCCGAACTGGGCATTAAAAATCCGAACATTGATCGCATTGTTTCAAGCGCGTTAAATGATCCAAGCACATCAGGTAATCCAATAAATATGACAATTAGCAACACGCGTGATTTACTATTGAATATTATTTAAGGCCTCAAAATGACAGAGGTTACAAAAGTATCCCCGCTTTGCGTTTTTTTCAGGGTAAAAAGATTAAAAGCTTCAATGCCATCACACTGAAGCTTTTATTTCTTATTTTCAAAAATAATCCACTAGATATTTGAAAATGTAAAATTTCAATATATTGTATCTAACTTTATCCTTGGATAGTCTTGGCTACTTCAGCAGCAAAATCCTCGGATTTTTTCTCAATACCTTCGCCAACTTCCAAACGAACGAATGCTGTAATTTCAACACCCGCAGCTCTTGCAGCATCCTCAACTGATAGATCAGGATTAACGACAAAAGCCTGCCCCATTAACGTAGATTCTGACATGAATTTCTTCATGCGACCAACAATCATTTTTTCGATAACAGCTTCTGGCTTGCCACTTTCACGTGCAATATCCATTTGAACTTGCTTTTCTTTTTCTACAGCTGCGGGGTCAAGCGAAGCTTCATTTAACGCTGCAGGGTGGGCTGCTGCTATGTGCATAGCAACTTGCTTTGCAAAAACTTCGTTGGAGCCAGTCACCGCAACCAAAACACCGATTTTACCCATTCCATCTGTTACTGAATTATGAATATACGAAACAACTGTCTCACCCGTGACAACAGCCATCCGACGCAACGACATATTCTCACCGATTGTAGCAATAGCATCCGTGACCAATTCGGAAACAGGTTTGCCATCAACTGCAGCGTTTGCTAACGCATCAACGTCGCGCACGCTCAACGCTGCATTTGCTATTTTTGCAACCATAAGTTGGAAATCGGCGTTTTTGCCAACAAAGTCGGTTTCAGAGTTAACTTCTATAGCGACACCGTGGCCATCTTTAACTGACACTGCTACAAGGCCTTCTGCAGCTGTACGTCCAGATTTTTTTGCAGCTTTAGCGAGGCCCTTTGTCCGCAGCCAATCCATCGATACTTCCATGTCACCATTGTTTTCAGTCAACGCTTTTTTAGCGTCCATCATGCCTGCGCCAGATTTTTCACGCAGTTCTTTCACCATTGCAGCTGTAATCGCCATAATCGTGTTCCTTTATATGTAATTGGGATTGTAGGGTGCAGCGAACTGCACCCGCAGCGATTTTAGGCTTTTGCAACTACTTCAGCGTCAGCGGAGACTTCTGCAACTACTTCAGCGTCAGCGGAGACTTCTGCAACTACTTTTTCTTCCGGCGCTTCGGCCATCTCTCCCATATCAACTCCAGCTGCGCCCAATTGAGCAGACATGCCCTCTAGAGCTGCTCGAGCAACAAGATCACAGTAAAGAGCTATTGCACGTGCCGCATCATCATTGCCTGGGATTACGTAATCAATACCATCTGGCGGGCAGTTCGTATCAACAACGGCAACAACTGGAATACCAAGCTTTTTAGCTTCGGCAATTGCTAGGTCCTCTTTGTTGACATCAATAACGAAAATCAAATCGGGAACTCCACCCATTTCGCGAATACCGCCCAATGAGGCCTGCAATTTACCTTGGTCTCTTTCCATGCCCAAACGCTCTTTTTTAGTTAAGCCTTCGAAACCTGTTTCCATCTTCTCATCAATTTGTTTTAGACGTGCAATGGATTTTGAAACTGTCTGCCAATTTGTGAGTGTTCCACCCAACCAACGGTGATTCATATAATACTGTGCGCACTTTTCAGCAGCTTCAGCCACTGGGTTTTGTGCTTGACGCTTAGTCCCCACAAACAATATTCGGCCACCCTTAGCCACTGTATCTTGCACTGCCTTTAAAGCAGCGTCGAGCATTGGGACGGTTTGAGTCAGATCCATGATATGGATGCCGTTACGCTCTCCATAAATAAACTGACCCATACGAGGGTTCCAACGTTGTGTTTGGTGTCCAAAGTGGACGCCAGCTTCCAAGAGCTGACGCATTGTGAAATCTGCGGCCATGCTATTTCCTTTCCGGTTTAAACCTCGGCGGGGATGTAGAGATTAATCTCAACCGGCGGACAAAAGAGGATTTCTCCCTCGATCGCCCAAACCCCACCTGCGAAGTAGAATTCGTTTAGTATGCACCCTGCCCTTTGGCAAGTCTAAAACATGCATTTTCTTTTATAATTGGCTTGTTTCTGGTGCCTGGGATTGTCAAAAGACCAGTATGATCAAAAAACCAAATATAATATGCATTGGCTCTATCCTATGGGACGTTATTGGCCGCGCACAAACGCCGATGCATCAAGGCTCTGACATGCCTGGGCATATCACACGTTTGCCGGGTGGAGTGGCTATGAATATAGCTATGGCACTTAAAAAGTACGACCTTAATCCAAAAATTTTATCAACTGTAGGTCAAGATTTTGAGGGATTGGCACTAGTTAGGGCGGCAAAGTCTATGGGTCTCGATACAAGCTATTTACATCGCAGCTCAGAGCTACCAACAGATCAATACATGGCAATTGAAGCCAGTAACGGACTTATTGCTGCAATCGCAGACGCACATTCGTTAGAGGCCGCTGGTGATCTTATTTTGCAACCACTGAAGGATGGTCGTCTGGGATCTATTGAAAACCCTTTTC
>JAPKEA010000336.1 GCA_028822275.1 Planktomarina sp.
TTTTCCACCACTTTTATTAAGTCGTGCCTGCAATGCGTAATGTCTCAGTGAATAAGTTGTCCTTGGTTGCCCATCTTTATCCAGTTTGAGATTGTGAGTTTCCAAGACATAATTGAACATTCGTTGGGATGTCCGGTTTGCGTGTGTCCGGTTTTCCATTTTTGGTAAGAAAAGGAAATTATTGGGTCGCGCATAATCACTGTTGATTTTCATGAGATGATTATAAAAATCAGATCCAGACTCTGTTGAAAATGACTGTCTGAAACCAGTAACGCTTTGATTTTTGCAGGCGTGCCATGAATAGCCGCTTTGTGCAGCGGTGTATAACCTTCCTCAGTCCGCGCCATGACGTCGGCACCGGCGGCCAGAAGGGCTTGCAATTCAGCATCAGGCGCAGTTTTTAACCAGCCTTCGTCACAAAGATCGTCACACCCTGCCCCCGCCTATGAACCAAACATCAATATCAGCTATAAGTGCGGCGCGTATGGCGGTTACTCCTAAGTTACTCTTCCATAATTTTAGCAGACCCAGCGCTTGGCTCACAACTATGTTCAGTGTACGAGAATAACACAAGCTATGAGTGGCAGTGTTTGACTGTACTGCGCGCCATTCAGCGCCCAGTATGCTTTTGTGTTTAGTGTATGTTCAATGCTTCATGAATGCATCTGGATAATTGGCAAAATAGTCTTCGGATATTGGCGTCATTTTACCACTTTCAATCAAAGCGCCTGCTTGTCTGCGTATTTCTGTTAGTTCCTCATTCGCACCAAAAGCCTGAAGAGCCTCCTTGCTTGGAAACATCATTATTGCGTGTAGTTGGTTGGGGTCGTCTTTCTCAGTTCCGGCAAAAAGGAATTTTATTCCCATTTCCTTAATTCTATCTTCCTGCGACTTAACCATCTTCTGCCAAGTATCAAAACCTTTTGTGATTTTGATTTCGCTTTTTACTATAATCACCATTTTCGCCCTCTCATCGGTATGTTTTACGATCGTAAGTTTATTCCCTTACCGCTGTCAGGAACAAGTATTACGCGGCGGTAAGCCCCCGCCTGCGAACCAAGCATCAACATCAGTGCTATAATCGCAGCGCGCATGGCGTGATAGATACCCCTTTGATAGTAACGGGGGTAATGTATCAAGCGCATATTGGCTGTGAAGGGTGAATTTTGAAGGCGCCGAATTACCGCTGCCTGTCGTGGTCCATTCACGAAAAGCCGATGTAGGCAAGCAGATTATAGCATTTTTGCGGGGGTGTGCGAAAGCGCTTTGCGGGGGTTAATTGCGAGTGGACCTCTGCCAATGCTGGCCTAATTTGCTGCTAAACACTGGCGGCTGAACTAGGTTTGCTGGCGTTTGTCAGAATGCCGAATATCCCGGCGCTGATTAATGAATTGAGCGGACCCCTGTGATGAGAGCGACGGTACAATTGATTTTTCAGATTTTTGATTATTTGTATTTTCTCAAGTTTCATACACACGCAGATTGGACCTTGTTATTTTAATACCAAATGGTAACACCGAGCATATTGTAACACTGGAGATAGAAATGACACCTAAAGAAGTAATGGAAAAGACGTTTGATTGCTTTGCAACCGGCGATATGGAGACATTTAAAACGTTGCATACAGATGATGTGGTTGTCACGATGAATGGCGCGCATTCATTGTCAGGAACTTATAATGGATTTGCTGATTTCATGGGCAACATGATCGCTAAAATTCCCTC
Source organism: Planktomarina sp. (assembly GCA_028822275.1). Lineage (GTDB taxonomy): Bacteria > Pseudomonadota > Alphaproteobacteria > Rhodobacterales > Rhodobacteraceae > Planktomarina. The sequence continues at coordinate 1,725 of JAPKEA010000336.1, forward strand.
AACATTCCCTGAAAACTTTTCGGTCACGCCAGAAAAAATGATCGCAGATGGAAATAATGTCTTTACCCATGCTATTGCCAAGGGTGACGGAATAGACGCGTATTTCGGCTTTAGGGTAGAAGTAGAAGGCGATGCGATCAAGAAACTTTGGATCTATGCAGACAGCCAGAAATTAGCAAATTCCTTTCAAACAGCTTGAAAATTTACCAAACGGGCTGAGCGATTAGCCCGACCAATCACATCTCTAATGAGATTAAAAATAAAGATTTAGTTAAAGGAGAACCTAAAGTGTCCAACACAATAATTAGTTTTACAGCAGTCGAATTCCCTAACCAAAAAGTTATGGATGAAACAAGTGAAATACTTGAAAAGGAAATGTCTGCTCTTGCTGATAAACTCAGACCACAAGGTATGATAAAATTCCATTCAAGCCGCCTCTTTCTTCCCGAAGGGAATTTGATGCGGGGCAATTGGCTTGAATATCGTGATATGGCTGCATTCGAAGTTTGCGACAAAATTTGGGTAAAGAATGGTGAGGAGTTTTTTGAAAAGTATGGTGAAATAATGGCAGATATTAAGTTCACATCATATCGTGGTCAGGTGGTTCAAGATTGGTCTTAAACCTGATATCAAAAGCCTAGATTAGCTGTTCACCACTTAGTAGTAAAAGATGGGTTACAATTCAGTTTCGATATCTATTGGGATAGCGAATACTGGGGGGCGCATTCCAAAATTTAAACAGTTTAAGGAGAGAAAAATGAGTCTGTTTGACAAATCAATCGCCTGTTTTGAAAACTATGATCCAGATAATTTTCGGGCCTTGCACCATGTTGACTTTATGTTCTATCGCGATGAAATCATTAATCTGGACCAACATTGTGAAACCATGAATGGTCTTGCAAAAGAGCCTGACTTTAACCCCCTGAGAAATACTGAATTAGTGCATGAAAATCATTATACTTTGGAAATGCGCTGGGAAGATAACGGAGAAATTGTAACGAACTTATCACTTAAAAAAGATGGTGTGTATTGGAAGGCGATGGTGAGTAGGACGGCATTAAACCTCTAATTTTTTATTTCTTAGGAGATCAAAGTGGCATTTTATTTTGCTTACGGATCGAACATGTCCAATGATTATTTTCGTAACGTGCGTAAGATGACGCCAATTTCGAGCAATCCAGCTGTGCTGAACGATTATCGCCTTGTAATGAATTTGAAGGGTCCAAATTTTGTTGAGCCAAGTTTTGCAAATATTTGCTACGATAACGGCGCCAGAGTTGAGGGCGTTCTGCACGAAATAGCTTAGCGCGATTTTGACCGCATCGTGGCATCTGAGGGCGAAACTTACAAATTGATTGAGGCGTCAGTGGTCTGTGGCGATCGCACTGTCATGGCACAAACGTTAATGAGTGAGGCAGATACAGAACAAGACTTGCCGACATCACACCGCTACCTGAAAATCTTAATCAAGGCGGCAATCCAGAGTAATTTAACAGCCGAATACATTGCCTCATTGAGATCCAAACGCAGCGTTTACTACCCTATATTGTCAGAAATTTTTGCAGTTCGTGTCTATTTATGGGTACGCAGTCGAGCACGCTGACAAAGTTGAAGGACGCTACGCTGAGTAAGTTGCCGCTCTTTTCATTGTTCGGCCCAGCCCCGACGTATTTACTTGGACTGCATT
>JAPKEA010000337.1 GCA_028822275.1 Planktomarina sp.
GCATAAATACCCATGGTTTTTCTTCACAGCGTCTCATAGTCCGCCGACTTTGGCGAAAGTCAGGATTGGCAGGCTTTCGCATTTACGCCATCACACGACGCCCCGGCACTAACTCTTTTGGCAACGCCTTTGTCGCCAGCCTAAATCACGTTCCAAGACCGGCAACAGGAAAGACATTTTTTGTACTTTTTACATTCAGAAGAATTCCACGGCCTCATGTTGTTAAGTTGAAGTATATAATTCAATATAAACAAACACTTATATTATTTTTGAGTTCGCCATACATCGCTTGAATTACAAGTTTATTCAGGTTGCAATTACATCATCTTTCAACAGGCTTGCCCCGACTTAAACTCTCGATAACGCAAACACGCACATACCACAAAATTCGCTTCAGGCTACATGGCGGTCCAACTACAGGACGCTTGAAAAAACCCAAGGTGCCCTCTCCTTCGCATAACATTCCACAGTCGGAGGTCATAAGGCCCTGAGTTTGTTTATTCATTTCCCGCCATCAATAGCGCCTTGTACGATGGCTTGATCCATCTCACTTAGCGATACGGGTGCGTGACCATCACGGGCGAGTGTGCCTGTCAATTCACCTACTGAACGCAATCTTAGAACCTGCACTGTGCCCTCAGATATAGCGAAGCGTGTCACCCGCCTCAACTCCAAGCGCCTCGCGAACAGGCTTTGGCAGTGTAGTTTGCCCCTTAGAAAATACTACTGACTGATACATTTGAGTTACGCAGTGCTACTCATAGTGTGTCCAAAGTCGCAATATTTTGACGGCCTTTTCCACTTCTAGAACCTGATAGACTATCCGGTGCTGTATATTGATCCGCCTGGAATACGCTCCGCTCAAATCGCCCACGAGCTTTTCGAAGGGCGGTGGGCTTTCCCACGGATCTGTCTCGAGGATGCTGAGCAGTTGCTGCGCCTTGCTTTTCAGTCCAGAGGACGCGAGTTTCTTTGCGTCTTTCTGGGCCTGCCTTGTGTAGTGGAGCGTCCAAGTCACCACTCTAAATCAGTTGCAGTTTCTCCAAGCGGCTCCTGCATGCCCGTAATAATGGACTCTCGCATACCAGGCACGGAGAGGAGGTGCAGGGTTTCAGTGATAGCATTCCAATCACCCTCAGCCAAAAGAACCGCATTACCGCGTTTGCCCGTGATAACCACAGGCTCATGGTTGATAGATGCCTCGTCGATCAATTTATACAATTTGGCGCGGGCTTCAGTTGCAGTAACTGTTGTCATAATCAAATCCCCTTTGTACAACGTGTACGCAAAAGCGTACGTAATGTCAACTGCACCTCAAGCACCCGCAAATTCATCGTCACTTACAACTATTCATAACATCAAAGGTGCATCTCAGATGCTGCCTGTCTAATCCATGCTACAGGGCCTTGCCTCCTCATTTGACGGTGAGGATCCCCACTATATTGAGGTTTAAATCTTGGACTTATCTACGCAGCAAAAAATGGCTCAATCCCCGTAACATCAACCAATTTAGAGGTTACGGACATGTCATAGTTGGTCTGCATGTTCATCCAGTAAGCTGGGGTCGTGTTGAATGCGCGGCCAAGGCGCAGAGCCGTGTCCGGCGTCACGCTGCTCACTCCCTTTACGAGCCGCTCAATCCGCGTGCGGGGAACGTCCAGGCGACGCGCAAAGGCAATCGAACCCATGTCCATAGGGTCGAGGTAGAGCTCCTTCAGGACTTCGCCTGGGTGCATTGGTTCTCTAAGCAGGCTCATAGCACTTCCCTTTAGTGATAATCGACAATCTCAACATCGGTGGGCCGGTGGCAGTCCAAAAAACAAATGCGCCACTGTTGCTGCTAATATTCACTAACTATAATTTTGCTTTTGGCATCTCAGCTGGTGCCCTGCCGTTTACCCACAACCACATTTCTCAATTAATTAGCAACTACCCGCAACCTTTGATTATCGGAAACTATACCTTGTTGTTTTGCAGGGATTTTTTATAAAAATTGTCTAGTATATTATGCGCAACATAATAGCTACCGCATGGAGCAATGCTACCCTTATGATAATCTTAAAACTAATCTTATAGCTTAGTCGCTAAATATTATAAGTTAATAATTAATTTGTGGCCGTTAAGTTTAATTATTTAATTATTTAATTATTTAATTATTTAATTATTTATAACAATTTCAAAAAATTACGTCAACACTAGTTTGCCGTTTGAACCAATCCTTTAGATCATCCAAACCTCCTAAATCGGCAGATCAGCCCCATGCAGATTTTATAGGTCATTAAAAATAATGCAGTAAATAAAAGTAAGGCTATTATAACTTTACCACGATTCAAAACTAGAAAGATACCTACTACCATTGGAGTGAATGCGAATGGCAATATAAGTGCTGCTGCCAATGGATTTGCGATATGTCGCCGTTTTTGCCCTAGAACCACGATTTCAATACCGCGCATGGCAAGCTGGTGGAAATGCAATCGATCTGGGTATAATATGGGTACACCAAGGTACACACGCCGCATAATGGCAAGCAACGTATCAGCCACCGGAAAGAAGAATATAAGCAACATTGCTAAAGGGGTTATATTTGGCGCTGCACACAAAATTGAAATTGCCATCCAAACCAGTATATGGCCAATAAAATAAGCACCTCCATCTCCAAGAAATATTTTACCAAAAGGGAAATTAAATACCAGGAACCCTGCAATGGCGCTACTTAGAATAAGAAGCACATCACAATGTTCAGCAAGGCCCATTTGATGTGAAATCGCCGCAAGCGATAGCGATATACCAACAGCAATAAAGCCAGAAAGCCCGTTAAGTCCGTCTATCAAATTAAAGGCGTGACTAATCCTAGCCGCTAAAAAAAGAGAAAATCCAATTCCAATGGGGGCCCATTGCATTACAAGGTCCAAACCAGGAATATCAGTGCGTGGAAGCCATTGCCCACTCAGGCTCACAAAGACAGCACCAGAAAATATGGCAGCCATCAATCTTACTTGCGGACTAGAAAAATAGCCAAGGTCCTCTCTAAGCCCTATCACAAAAACTGGAAAAGCGCTTAACAGTAGCAACAGATAATTTGGCCTGATATTAGTGATTTCTAAAAAAGGTACAGTCGCAATAACTAACGCTGCCACAACAGAAAGGCCGCCAATGCGCGCCACAGGTTTCACGTGCGATGCTTGGACAGCCTTAATATCATTACGCTTTATGGATTCAGACTTTCTATGTGCAAACCAAATAATAATCACAAGGATTGATAGCAATGAAATAACGAACACTATGCTTATTTCTACAGTAAAATTGTTCAGCATCGGCAGTCTTACCTAAGTTTAACATTTACAAATAATATCTAATTACATTATCAAGATAAACCCACCATTGGTATCACTTTGAAATACTATTATAAA
>JAPKEA010000024.1 GCA_028822275.1 Planktomarina sp.
TGGACTTAAGCTTTCAGGCGGTGAAAAACAGCGTGTAGGCATTGCGCGCACATTACTAAAAAATCCGCCTATTTTGTTGCTGGATGAGGCGACTTCAGCGCTTGATACGGAAACAGAGCACGATATCCAAGAAAGCCTGATTGCAATGGGGCAGGGCCGAACGGTTCTCATTATTGCACATAGATTGTCGACCGTCGTCCATGCTGATCAGATTGTGGTGTTAGAACAGGGCAAGATTGTGGAACAAGGTAGTCACGATGAGTTACTTGCCAAAGAAGGCCGTTATTCTCATCTTTGGAATCTCCAATTGTCTGAAGACATCAGCCCAGCTGCTTAACTTTGACTGGGCTGATCAGTGTTACTCTGCTGGTTGAATAGGGTTTCTTGCGAGAGAAGGCGTTACTAGTGGATCCTCATGGTCCCACAAAATCTCCTGGCCACGACGTTTTTTTGCGGAACGTCCTAAGCGGAAGTCATCGCGAATACGACGGCCTTCACGGGTCCAGCTGCCGGCGCGTACAGCCATAAAGGCGCCATAGGCACCAGCTGTCATCCAAATCCGTAATGCAAGCATAGAGGGCGTAAAAACTAGTGTTAGAAGGGTTGCGATCCCGAGACCAAAGACAACTGCGGTTGCTAGCTGTTTCCACCATAACGCTGTGGGGGCATCTATCGTGTAACCACCACCGATAAAATCAAGGCTTAGACCAAACATCATGGGGGTTAGTCCGGCCATTGTGGTAATAGTAGTTAATAAAACAGGTCGAATTCGAGCCTCTGCCGTGCGGATGATCGCTTCAAGGCGAGGCATATATGCGCTATACTCTTGATACGTATCTATAAGAACAATGTTGTTGTTCACTACAATTCCTGCCAGGGCTACAATGCCGGTGCCTGTCATGATAATTGAAAATGCCTGATCCATTACCAACATACCAATCAAGACGCCCGTCGTTGACAAAATCACTGCCAATAAGACTAGAACTGAATTGTAGATTGAGTTGAATTGGGCCAACAAAATGATAAACATCAAACCCAACGCACCAATAAAGGCATTTTGCAAGAAGGCTCCACTTTCGGCTTGATCCTCCTGGTCGCCAGTCCATTCCCATTCAATGCCTTGCGGCAGCGGAGAGGTTTCAAGCCATTCAGTTATCAACGATATACGTTCGTTGGGGTTAAGAGGCATGTCAGATGACACCCCATCGGCATCAGTGATTATCTTGGTTAAACCGGTTTCAACACCAGCTTTAATATCAAAATAGCGTTGCTGATCAACCCTATTAATTTGCCCCAACTTTGCTACAGGATGGCGAGATATAAAATTAGAAAGGGGTATCAATCCATTTGGTGTCCGGACTTTTAACGTATCAAGCGTCGACAACACACGATCCTTTTCTGGCAACCGAACCCTAATTTCAATTTCTTCGTCTGAGCTATCCACACGCATCGTATCCAAAAATAATCCACGCGTAACAAGTTGTACCATTCCTCCAACCGTTGCTACATCAGCCCCGTAGCGCCCAGCTTTTTCAACATCCACATCAATTTGCCAATCAATGCCGGGCAAAGGTAATGTATCTTCGATTGCGATGAGACCCTTAGTAGTCTCGAAGGTCTGGCGTGCTAACTCAGTTGCTGCAAGTAAATCATCCCAGTTCTCACCCTTTAAACGTAAATGTACAGGTTTTGCCGAGGCAGGACCCATAGCAAGGTTCAAAATTTGGGTTTGAATACCTGGAATTGTATCCAATCTAGCTTGTAGGTTTCTTATCACCTGGTTGCCACTATACACTTTATCCATTTCAGACGACGTCCATGGAATAAACCCAAAAATATTTGAAGTGGTTTCGACTGAGGGGCGGTCTCCCCAGGGAATCAATTCGATCTGAGCTTGTCCAATCGTATCAAGTGGCGCCCCTGCGCCACCCGTATTGGCGTTTAATCCGCCATTACCAGCAAAAGCAAAGGTGCTTTGAACGCCTGGCGTACTAATTATTATATTCTCAGCTTGCCGCATCAATGCATCTTTTTCACTGATTGATAAATTTCCTCTGGCCTGTACATAGACAATCGCTTGCTCAGGTTCAGTTTCAACAAAGAATTCAACGCCTTTATTGTTTGCGCCGAAGTATTGAAATGTCGCTATCACGAATGCGATTACACCCACTAAAGTCACAATAGGCATAATTGGATTGCCTGTGATAAATTTTATGAAATACCCAAACATAGTACGACGGTGGCCGCTGTGGATTTTACGTTTATTCCAACGTACTTCCACCGATCCCATTACGATTGATGCTAAGAAAGCTGTCACTAGGAAGAATATGATATTGGCCACAGTACCCCAAATACCTTCAAGTTGCTGATCTCCGTAAAGATACGAAGGGTTGAGTAGTTGCATCGCGCCGACAAACAATAGGTACAACGCAGCTGGGACTAAAAGTGCTCGAAGCCACCATGGAACAACCCTCAAAGCATTGGATAAATTAGCAAATGTGCGGCTGACGCGGCCAGAAACGCCCCCAAGTACTGGGAGATATATAAGCGCCACAACCAGTGAGGCGGATAGTACGAAAATGAGTGTAACAGGTAGCATGCCCATAAATTGACCCGGTACGCCTGGCCAAAAAAGCATTGGAAGGAAGGCACAAAGGGTGGTCGCAGTCGAAGACACAATTGGCCAGAACATTCGTTTTGCCGCGTCCCCATATGCTTCCATGGGACCTGCTCCTTCGGTGATACGTTTGTCCGCATATTCAACTACAACGATTGCTCCGTCTACCAACATGCCCACAGCCAAAATAAGACCGAACATAACAATATTCGAGATTGATATGCCCATGACTGCCAAGAAGGCAAAACACAAAAGGAAAGACGTCGGTATGGCAAAACCAACCAAGAAAGCTGGGCGTGAACCTAGAGCTGCAAGTACAACAATCATCACTAAGGCAATGGCGGTAAGCACCGAGCCCTCTAGCTGTTTTACCATGCTATCTACGTTACGCGATTGGTCATTCGAAGTGCTCACACGTATCGCATTTTGTAATTCAGTAGGCCAAAGTGCAGTTTGCTTTTTGATTTCCTCCCGAACCAAATTTGCTGTATCTATAAGATTGAAGCCTTTCCGCTTTACGACTTGAATTGCGACGGTTGTTTCACCGTTGAACCGAGCTGTTCCGGAGCGATCAGCAAATGTAAGTCTGATATCGGCTATGTCTCCGAGCGTCACCACGCGATCACCATTAGTTTTAACAGGCAAATTGTATATATCGACAGGCTCGTCAAATGAAGATGGAATTTTAACCGCAAAATTAGAACTTTCCGTGTTCACAGTACCAGCGGGGATCAATTGGTTATTGTTCACGACGACATTTATCAATTCGCCTGCTGTTACGTTGTAGGATTCCAACTTTAATGGGTCGATTAAAACCTCAAGCATTTCGTCACGGTGTCCAGTAAGTGCGGCGCTTAATACGGGTTCGAGTGCTTCAACTCGATCCTGCAACTCTTTCGCGACTTGCAGTAATGTGCGTTCAGGTATTGAACCAGATAAGGAGACTATGATGATTGGAAATTCTGAGAAATTGAATTCATTGATGGAATAGCTATCACCTCCGTTTGGGAAACTAGCCTGGGCATTGTTCATGCGGTCACGCACGTCCGCCATGATTTTGGATTTGTCCCAGCCAAATTCAAACTCCAGGACCATATTTGCATAACCATCAACGGCAGTCGCGGTCATTTTTTTTAAGCCATCAAGGTCAGATAGCTGGGTTTCCATAGGTTTGATCAGGAGTTTTTCACTATCTTCAGCAGAGATGCCTTGGAAAGGCATAGAGATGATAAGAGCAGGAATTTCAATGTCAGGCTCGCCTTCTTTTGGTAAGATTGCATAGGCAAATGCCCCAATGGCTAAAGACAACACGATAAATGCAATAACCATCCGGGCACGGGATGTGGCCCAATCGACTAGCCCTATCATTTTGAGGTCTCCTTGTAACTTGGATTCACTACCACTCCCGCAACTACGAATTCTTGCCCAACGATAATCACATCGGCTTCAGGACCTAGTCCAGAGACCCAAACACCGTTGATTGTATCACGCAATAACTTTACCGGTACAAACGAAACTATGTTGTCCAGCCCAACTAGCCGTACGCCGAGGGTGCCGGCATTGTTCAGTGTCAAAGATGATCCAGGAAGTAAGTGAGCCTGTTTACCTTCAGCTGTGATAATAATTTCTGCTGTTTGCCCATCTCGTATTCTTAAGTCGGGGTTTGGCAGGGTTACTTCAATTTGAAATGTACGAGTTAGCTTGTCTGCTGCGCGCGAAATAAAGGTGATTTTACCGCGCACATCTGTTCCATCTGCCAAACGTGTGCCTGCAAGAGCTCCTACTTGTATCCTATTGACTTCAAGTTCTGGGACAAAGCCGACCAATTTAATAGGATCGAGCTGAATAACCGTTGCGCAAAGAGTGCCGGTTTGCATGAGGCTGCCTAATTCTGCGGTGTCAGATTCCAAAATCCCGTCGAAAGAAGCGTGAATTACAAGGCGTTCAATTTCTTTGTCAGCGGATGCGACTGCAGCTTCTGCGCTCTGAATTCCCGCAATCGTGGATTGAAGTCCAGACTGTGCCGCTGCAACGCCTGCGCGCGCCGTTTGCGTAGCTGCCATCGTGCTGGCAACCCGAGTTTCAGAGGCAAATCCTCCTTTAGACAACTTGATTGCAGCACGGTCGTTTATTAATGCTTCGTCCAGGCGGGCTTTAGCTTCCACAACACGAGCTTCCGCTTCAGGAACGCGTGCGCGTGCCACTGCAAGGCTCGCTTTTGTTTCGGCGAGTGATGCTCCTCGTGTACCAGCATCAATTTCGCACATAGGTTGGCCGGCTGAAACGAATGATCCTTTTCGCAAGGGCGTCGAAACTACACTGCCACTGGTTTCAGCCATCAAATTCACTTGACGCGCGGCACGCGTTTCACCCCGCACTAATACTGTGCTGTCTACCCGTGTTGCATGTGATTTAAGAACAACAACAGAAACAATTTTTTTCTCTTTAATCTGCTTAGCTTGAACTGCTGTCACACTCGTCTGTCTGACTTCACTTTCCTGATCTGATTGAGAGGCACTGAAATTGTAAATAAGCTCTCTTTGAAAAACAAAGACATAAATAATGGCTGCTACCATTAGTGCTGTCACAATTGAAAAAACGCGCATTGATTGCCTCATCGAATTAAACCGGGGCCTAATCCCCAATTCCTGAGAACTATTTATGACAATCTGAGTATTCCACAAGTGATCTTCAGGCTTTTTTGAGTACCTTGGCATAATAAAAGGACAGTATTTTGTAGTTTATGGCTGCTTTGTCACAATCTTAGGTTGTGGGGGGCTTGTGGCGTCCGGGTGGTTTTGACTATACCGAGTTAACGATTTTATAGTGAGTTTATTATGTCCGAAACAGATAGTTTTATCGTCGAAGTAACAGAGGACGTTCGTCGTGACCGACTTTTTAAATTATTTCGCCGTTATGGATGGATCCCAGCGCTTGCTATAGTCGCAATTGTTAGTGGTACTGCTTATAATGAGTGGGCGAAGACTTTAGCTGAAACTGAAGCGCAAAACCGAGGTGATAAGCTTTTAGCAGCATTAGAAATAGAAGATGTTGAAACACGCACGAAGGAATTTAACTCCATTAGTTTTGAAGATAGTGCAAATGTAGCAGTGGCATTTTTGGTTGCAGGTATGGAGACAGATCAATCTGTAAAGTTGCTTGAAAAGATATCAAAAGATCCAAATCAGTCTGAATATATTCGTGAATTGGGTCGTCTGAAACTCACAATGATCCCAGGTGCTGTTTCGACTGATGAAGCTGTAATAATTCTGACTACGCTTTCTGAGCCTGGCAATAGATATCGCGCTCCTGCCATGGAGCTTTTAATAGCAGTTGAATTGCAGCGTGGTAACAAAGCTGAAGCATTGGCTCTGCTGCAAGCGCACATTCAAGATGCTGGAACCTCCCGCGCACAAATGCAGCGGATGGCAGAACTGATTGTAGCTTTAGGCGAAACTCCTAATTTAGGGCCTGCAACGAGTTCTGTTCTTGAAAATTGAGGTTAACGACTTAAAATGGGTTAATGGTATGAAAATCGGGACTTTTATCTGCGCATGCGCCTTATTCTCACTTATGGGATGCGCAGCGAGCGAAGTTATTTTACCTGGTGATCGCCACACATTAGATGGCATCAAACCGCGCGCTGCGCGATTTGTCATAGAAAATATTCCATCGTTACGTCTTTCAACTGCGACGCGAAACAAGGAATGGACTCATCAGGGCGGTAACGCCCAGCACAATCCAGGACATCTCGAATTAGGTGAGGTATTGGAATTGCAATGGACCGCCTCTGTTGGAGCCGGAAACGATAGAAAGTACCAAATTTCGTCTTCGCCTATTGTTCGGGGAGGACTAATTTTTACGCTTGATAGTAAAGTGACGCTATCTGCGACAGACCTTAACGGCTCAGTTTTGTGGCAAAAAAATCTTGCGGCAGACGTCACTGATCATGAAGACGTTTCGGGCGGTGGCATCGCTGTGGTGGGCGACAAAGTTTTTGCAACCACAGGTTTTGGTGCAGTTCTTGCGCTAGATGTCAAAACTGGTAATGAAATTTGGCGACAAAATTTGTCCAGCTTTGGAAGCTCGTCCCCAACAGTGTATCGCGGTCTTCTTTATTTATCTGCACGCGACGGCGCAGCCTGGGCGATTGACGCCGAAACCGGACGCGTTAAATGGCAAATAACGGGACCAGAAGTGTTGTCGAGCATTGTTGGCGGACCGGGTCCCGCAGTAACTTCTAAATGGGCTCTTTTTCCATTTGGATCTGGCGAAGTATTTTCTACGTTTAGAAAAGGTGGACTGCGTAATTGGGCTTCGGTTTTGTCGGGTGCCCGCCTTGGTCGCGCCAGTGCTCAAGTAACTGATTTAACTGGACAACCGGTTATAGATGGGGAGCGGGTATATCTAGCTAATTCGGCAGGAAGAATGGTGGCTCTTGATCTGGATGATGGACGCAGAATTTGGACTTCCAAACATGGTAGTCAAGGCATGCTAACGTTAGGTGGAAGATCCTTGTTCTCTGTGAACGACGAAGGCCTTCTGCTTCGTTTGTCAGCCGACGATGGAGCGCTTATTTGGTCAACACCGTTGCCACATTTTACCAAAAAAGATGTTAAAAAGCGTTCTAAAATATACGTGCATTATGGCCCTATACTAGCGGGTGGGCGTTTAATTATTATGTCGTCCGATGGACAGATGCGTGAATTCAATCCCTTTGATGGAAGTCTTTTAAAACAAACAAAACTTCCTGCTCCAGCAGCGAGTGGACCAGTTGTTGTTGATGGAACCCTTTATATGATTAGCATTAAAGGCGATCTACTTGCTTTCCGTTAGGTTAAACTTGGTATAACGCTCTGCCATAATCTATTGAAAGTGGGCCTTTATGTCCTTTAAGCTGGCTATTGTAGGCCGACCAAATGTCGGAAAATCTACACTTTTCAACCGCTTGGTCGGTAGAAAACTCGCTTTGGTTGATAACCAACCGGGCGTAACACGTGATTTGCGAGAGGGCGCTGCGCGTCTCGGCCACCTTAATTTCACTGTGATAGACACCGCAGGTCTTGAAGAAGTCACAGATGAAAGTCTGCAAGGCAGAATGCGTCGTCTAACTGAAAGGGCAGTTGATATGGCTGATGCGTGTTTGTTTATGATTGACGCGCGGATTGGTGTGACTCCAACTGACGAGGTTTTTGCCGATATTTTGCGAAAGCGTAATGCCCATGTATTTTTGGTAGCTAATAAAGGTGAAGGTCGGGCAGCTGATGGTGGTGTGATTGAGGCGTACTCATTGGGCTTGGGTGAGCCTTTGAGGATGTCTGCGGAACATGGCGAAGGCATGGGAGAACTCGCTGTGATGTTAGCCCCCCTAATCGATGTTTCTGCCGAAAAACCTGAGGAAGAACCTAGCATAGATGTAGACCTTGCTGAGGGTGAAGCGGATGTTGAATATCGTTTACCAACTGTAAAAAAACCTTTGCAGGTTGCTGTTATAGGTCGCCCAAATGCAGGTAAATCGACTTTAATAAACAAAATATTAGGTGAAGAGCGCCTGTTGACTGGTCCAGAGGCTGGTATAACCCGCGATGCCATTTCGTTAAAGCTTGATTGGGATGGGGTTCCAACCCGGATTTTCGATACGGCGGGAATGAGAAAAAAGGCGAAAGTACAAGAAAAACTTGAAAAATTATCTGTAAGTGATGGGCTTCGTGCTGTAAAATTTGCAGAAGTTGTTGTGGTTTTGCTGGACGTAGATAGTCCGTTTGAGCAGCAAGATTTGCGCATTGCTGACTTGGCAGAGCGTGAAGGTCGGGCTGTGGTCGTTGCGGTTAATAAGTGGGACCTCGAGCCCGATAAACAAGCTAAACTCCGTTCATTGCGTGAGGCTTTTGAACGTCTTTTACCCCAGCTTCGAGGCGCACCACTTATTACTGTTTCAGCAAAAACTGGGCGTGGCTTAGATCGTTTGCAAGAGGCTGTCATGCGAGCGCATGAAGTTTGGAATCGGCGCATCAATACAAGTCATCTCAATCGTTGGCTGTCCGGAATGGTCGAGGCACACCCACCTCCTGCACCAGGTGGGCGCCGAATTAAATTGCGATATATAACACAAGCTAAAACTCGACCTCCAGGGTTTGTTGTTATGTGCTCATATCCTGACAAAATTGCAGAAAGTTATTCCAGATATTTGGTTAACGGTCTACGTGAGGATTTCGACATGCCTGGTACGCCAATTAGATTGTGGATGCGTGGACAGGGGGACCAAAATCCCTATAAAAACAAGAAGAAGTCGACACCGTCCCGCCTGCGCAAACACCTAGGAAAGAGACCTCTAAAGTGATGGTTTGCTTTGACTTAGAACACGGACAATAAGAAAATAAGCGAATAGGGTTAATTTGCCCAGTTTTGCTTCCTCATTTTAAGTTGCCGTACGCATTTATCAAAGTTGCATCGCCCATATAGCGTTGAAGAACCCGTGGAATTTCGACTGAACCATTTTCCTGTTGACCATTTTCAAGCACCGCAATCAAGCAACGGCCCACGGCCAAACCAGATCCATTGAGCGTATGAATAAACTCCGGCTTACCGCCAGTAGATGGTTTGAAACGTGCATTCATACGTCGAGATTGAAAGTCACCACAGACTGAGCAAGAACTAATTTCACGATAGGTATTCTGACCTGGAAGCCAAACCTCGAGGTCATGTGTACGCCGCGCAGTGAAGCCCATATCACCCACGCAAAGGGCAACCGTCCGATAAGGCAAATTCAATTTTTCTAAAATGCCTTCAGCGCATTTAGTCATGCGGTCCAATTCGGCACGTGATTGATCGGGATGCGTAACTGAAACCATCTCAACCTTTTCAAACTGATGCTGACGTAGCATTCCAGAGGTATCACGTCCTGCACTACCGGCTTCAGAACGAAAGCATAGAGAATGTGCTGCGTAACGACGAGGAAGGCTGGATTGCTCGACAGTAAGGCCTGACACGATATTAGTAAGTGTTACTTCGGAGGTCGGGATCAGCCACCAACCGTTGGTCGTTTGGTAGCTATCGTCTGCAAATTTTGGTAATTGGCCGGTTCCCAACATCGCCTCATCACGCACTAGAACAGGTGTGTTTGCCTCAGTAAGCCCATTTTCTGTGATATGCGTATCAAGCATGAACTGGGCTAAAGCTCTGTGCATGCGGGCGATCGGCCCAGACATAATCACAAAACGGCTACCAGACATTTTACTAGCAGTCTCAAAGTCGAGACCATTTTCAGTTGCTGCCAGCTCAAAATGCTCTTTCGGCTTAAAGTCAAAAGTTTTAGGTATACCCCAACGTCTAATCTCTACATTATCGGCTTCATCAACTCCATCAGGTGTGTCTTCTAACGGGATATTTGGAATGCTGAGAAGTATGTTTGTAAGGGCTACATCCTTAATTTTAGCCTGTTCATTCAAATCGGTTACTTCGGCTTTCTTTTCGGACACAATGCGGCGGAGGCGATCAAATTCACTCTCATCACCCTTAGCTTTAGCAGCCCCCACGAGCTTGGCCGCTTTGTTTTGCTCGGCCTGTGCAACTTCAGTAGCTTGTATGCAACTACGTCGAGCAGCATCTAGTTCCAGTATTTTTGTGGAAATAGCAGCGTCTCCGCGTCGTACCAAAGCGGCATCAAACGCTGTTGGGTCATCACGGATTGCGCGAATATCATGCATAATTTGTTTCCTTTGTAAGAATCATTGAGGCAATTATGCCTAATGCTGACCTGGGGGTCACGGTACAATTGAGTGGTGAAGGGATTCAATTGCTTTAAGCGTGATCCGTCGGACAAATAGGCACATAATAGATAAAAGTTGGTGGCCGTACTTTATTTGAATGACGGTGCGCAATTCCTCCCCTCAGCTGAGCTCCAGCTGAAAGTAGAGTAATAACTGATAGCTAAAATTCTACGCATCCGTAATCTGGGGCCTTATTTTGAAAATTCTAACTTAATTTGCAATGTCTGTTGCCTCACTCTCTTGCAATACTGCCCCCTAAACAATAAGTTATGCCAGAACCTGCGGCACGGTGCCGTATGCAAAATTTAAGAGGTATTTATGGACACTTTAGGCACATTTATGTTTCCATTGCTGATTATTGGCATTTTCTACATGTTAGTTTTTCGGCCACAGCAAAAGAAAATGAAAGAACACCAAAATATGGTCAGCAATCTGGCCAAAGGTGACGAAGTGGTAACTGCTGGTGGCATGATCGGTAAGGTTATCAAAGTTAAGGCTGACAGCAATGAGATCGAAGTTGAACTTGCAAAAGACGTACGAGTGCGTGTTGTTCAGGCGACAATCTCAGACGTGCGCAGTAAAACAACCCCAGCAAAGTAGTCGCCAACTATAAACTTAATGGTGGGAGCCTAAGTATGCTGCAAATCGAAGGTTGGAAGCGGGGCCTTATTTGGTTGACCTGTTTGGTAGGGCTCTTGTTCGCACTGCCAAATGGTTTTTATTCTAAAGTAGAAACTTATAACGATAGTAAAAAAATAGGGTTCGAAGCGTCTGGTTGGCCTTCCTTTTTACCTTCGGGCCTTGTCAACCTTGGCCTTGATTTGCGTGGTGGCGCGCATCTTTTGGGGGAGGTAAAGCTAGCCGAAGTTTACAATACCCGGATGGAAGCTTTTTGGCCTGAAGTTAGGAACGAACTGCGAAAAGAGCGCGCAACTATTGGGGCTATTCGTCAACAGGATGGTGCTCCAGGCGAGTTACATGTCCGAATAGGAAAGCCTGACGCAATGGTTAGCGCGATAGAAATCGTGCGCAAATTGGCCCGTCCTGTAGCATCACTTTCAGGTGGATTGACTGATGATATCCTAATTACGTCAAGTGGCGACAACCTAATTATTATGCTCTCTGAAGCAGAAAAAATGGCAACGGATGACCGTACAATGGCTCAGTCGTTGGAAATCATTCGACGGCGCGTAGATGAGGCGGGCACGCGCGAGCCTACGATCCAGCGGCAGGGCAGTGATCGGATACTGATCCAAGTCCCAGGTTTGGGCTCTGCTCAGGAGCTAAAAGAACTTATTGGGACCCCGGCTCTTTTAACGTTCCAAACGGTAGTTGGGCAAACAGGGAACGCGAATGGTAAAGCTGGACTTGGTAATGAATTACTGCAAGCCGCTGATAATGAAGAGTTATTTTATATTCTGGAACGCACGCCAGTTGTGACGGGCGAAGAATTAACTGATGCTCAGCCGGCCTTTGATCAAAATGGCAGACCTGCTGTTAATTTTCGGTTCAATACCAGTGGCGCGCGGAAGTTTGGCCAATATACGTCTGATCACATTAACGAACCTTTTGCCATAGTACTGGACAGC
Organism: Planktomarina sp.; assembly: GCA_028822275.1. Taxonomy (GTDB): domain Bacteria; phylum Pseudomonadota; class Alphaproteobacteria; order Rhodobacterales; family Rhodobacteraceae; genus Planktomarina. The sequence goes on from JAPKEA010000024.1 coordinate 11,976, forward strand.
AAGGTCATCTCAGCACCGACTATCCAGTCGGCTATAACAGGAGGATCTGGAATTATTACTGGTAACTTTGATGTTGCGGAGAGTACCAAGTTGGCAACGCTTTTGCGTGCTGGATCTTTGCCTGCCAGTTTAGAATTTCTTGAAGAGCGTACAGTTGGTCCAGAGTTGGGACAAGACAGCATTGATGCAGGTAAAATTGCATGCGTTGTTGCCTTTTGTGCTGTCCTCATCTTTATGTTCCTATCATACGGGACGTTTGGTTTGTTTGCTAATGTTGCTTTGATTATAAACGTTGGATTGATATTTGGTCTTTTATCAATGATTGGAGCTACACTGACTTTACCAGGTATTGCGGGAATCGTTTTGACGATCGGTATGGCCGTCGACGCCAATGTGCTTGTGTTTGAACGTATCCGTGAGGAGCTGAAAACGGCAAAGGGTCCTTCGCGTGCGATTGAGCTTGGCTATGAAAAAGCTCTGTCTGCTATTATTGACGCAAATATTACGACCTTTCTGACAGCTGCTATATTGTTTACCATGGGAGCAGGACCGGTCAAAGGTTTTGCAATTACATTAGGATTGGGGATCATAACCTCTGTATTTACAGCAATTTTTGTGACGCGGATCATGGTTGTTATGTGGTTCGAACGGCGTAAGCCAAAAATACTGGAGGTGTAGTCAGATGCGGTTAAGGTTGGTTAAGGAAGCCCCAAAATTCGACTTTTTTAAGCGTTGGAAAATATGGATTGGCCTTTCGACGCTCCTTATTTTGCTATCAATCACGTCAACCGTTACTATGGGTTTGAACTTTGGTATCGATTTTAAAGGTGGCACAACCATCCGTGCAGATAGTAGTCAACAGATTGACGTATCTAAATATCGGTCTGCACTGGAGCCTCTTGGGCTCGGCGACATTTCCATAGCTGAAGTATTTGATCCGACCTTTGATGCGGACCAAAATGTTGTTCTGATCCGCATCCAATCCCAAGAGGGTCAAGAATCTGTGGCCGCAGATACTGTGATGAAGGTCGAATTAGCATTGAAGGCGTTGGCGCCAGATATCACCTTCCCTTCTGTCGAATCCGTAGGGCCAAAAGTATCTGTCGAACTGATTACAACTGCTGCATGGGCGGTAATTGTGGCGATTGTGGTTGTTTTGATCTATATTTGGCTGCGATTTGAATGGCAATTTGCGGTTGGTGCGGTTGGCGCATTGGTTCATGACATTACATTAACAATCGGCGTTTTTTCAGTCCTTCAGATTAAATTTGATTTGGCTATCATCGCAGCTTTGTTAACTATTGTGGGTTACTCATTAAACGATACGGTAGTTGTTTTTGACCGGGTCCGAGAAAACTTACGTCGCTTCAAGAAAAAAGATTTGGCAGAGGTTTTGAATTTATCTATTAATGAAACCTTGGGTCGGACAATGATGACATCAGTGACTACTTTACTTGCTTTGATCTCATTGTTTATTCTTGGTGGTGACGTAATTCGTGGTTTTGTTTTTGCGATGATTTGGGGTGTTGTCGTTGGTACTTACTCATCCGTTTTTGTAGCTAGTACGACATTGCTAAACCTTGATGTGAAACGTGATTGGTCTAAACCAAACAACACTGATGGTAATCAATTTGCTAATATAGACTCCTGATGAAATTCAATGAGATTGTCTTTGAGGAAGGCCGCCCTATTGATGGATACGGCCCAAACTTTTTTCGTATTGGAGGAGAGGTGTTTAAGGGTGCTATCGCCGTACTACCGAATTCTTGTGGCACTTGGTCAGGATATGAGGACGCAAGTCCCTTTGTGAGCGTATCGACCCAACTTGACGTTGTATTTGTGGGCACTGGATCTGTAATAGCTCAAATACCTACCCCGTTTCGTACGGCACTAGAGGAGGCTGGTATCGGTGTTGAAATCATGAATTCACCAACAGCCTGTAGAACGTATAATGTATTATTATCAGAAGGTCGTCGCGTCGGTTTGGCGCTGATGCCGGTTTAGTACATTGTTACGCGCCATAAATTTAAGTATAGCTAGAGGTGGGGTTCCATTGTTACATGGGATGTCTTTCTCAGTACCGCATGGCGAGGCGCTTTTGGTTCGTGGTGAGAATGGTATTGGAAAGACTAGCCTTCTGCGCTGTATTTCTGGGCTTCAAGCGCCTAAATCAGGTAGTATCGAACTTTCTCAAACTTTGGCCTATGCTGGCCATTTGGATGGAATAAAAGGCTCCTTAAGTGTTATGGAGAATTTACAGTTTTGGTCGCATATCTGTGGGGGATCAAATCCGAACCTTGCTCTTGAAACATATAATCTCTCTGATTTTGCACAACGTCCAGCTGCTAATCTTTCGGCAGGGCAAAAACGGCGCCTTGGTCTCGCTCGGTTGCTCGTCAGCGGTGCTAAACTGTGGGTACTAGATGAGCCAACAGTTTCACTTGATGCCAAGAATGTATTGCTATTTTTGAGAGTTCTGAAAGACCATTTGGATGGTGGAGGTGCTGCAGTTTTAAGCTCTCACATTGATTTGAATATTAAAATGAAAGCAATAGATTTAATAAAATTTAAAGCCCTAAAATCTGATTGGGATTATGAATTTATGGAGCTTTTGGAATGATTAAATTATTCTGGCGAGATGTAACTTTAGCTGTAAGATCAGGTGGTGGGTTTGGCCTGGCTTTAATTTTTTTCTTAATTGTTGTTGTGCTTGTTCCGTTCGCTATTGGATCAGATCAAATTATGCTTTTAAAGGTTGCACCGGGGGTTTTATGGCTTGGAGCCCTTTTGGCCTGTCTACTATCACTTGATCGTGTTTTCGGGTTGGATTTTGAAGATGGAACATTGGATCTGCTTGCAACTTCACCTATTCCCCTTGAGGGGGTTTATTTGGCAAAAGTAGCGGCACATTGGTTGACCACGGGCCTTCCGTTGACGTTGGCTGCGCCGATATATGGGCTAATGTTTAACCTTGATTTTGAAGTGCAACAACTTTTGTTTTTGTCGCTGCTTTTTGGTACGCCTGCACTGAGCCTGATTGGTTCGTTTGGGTCAAGTTTGGTGCTTGGCGTTAAACGTGGTGGGCTGTTGTTATCACTTTTAGTTCTTCCACTTTATATACCAACATTGATTTTTGGCGCTCAGGTGGCAAGGTCTGTGGCAACAGGACAGAATTTTGAGGTTCCCTTGGTTTTGATTTCAATAGTTTCATTAATCACTTTAGCAATTTTGCCATTTGCGGCGGCGGCTGCGTTGCGTATAAATTTAAGATGACTATCAACTCGTGCAGTTGGCTTGGAAGTAGGATGTAAATATGGCTCTAACATGGAAATTAAAAAGTTACTGGGGCGCATTCTTGCACTTAGCAAATCCAAAGGTATTTATGGGTTGGTCTAGTCGTCTTTTACCAATTATAATTGCGATGGCGGCCTTCTGCTTGAGTACAGGTTTAATTTGGGGTTTTTTCTTTACGCCGGATGATGCGCGGCAGGGTTCAACTGTCAAGATAATTTATTTACATGTTCCAGCCGCTCTAGTTGCGATTAACGGCTATTTATTGATGTTTGTTGGGTCACTACTTTGGTTAATTCGGCGTCAGCATGTCTCGGTTCTTATCGCGAAGGCAACGGCGCCTATCGGGATGGCCATGACTGCTATTGCGCTTCTGACGGGCGCAATTTGGGGGCAACCAATGTGGGGCACCTACTGGGTTTGGGATCCACGTTTAACAAGCTTTTTTGTTTTGTTCTTATTTTATATCGGGTACATCGTACTTTGGTCAGCAATCGAAGATCATGATACAGCAGCAGATCTAACATCCATATTAGCGCTTGTAGGTTCTGGCTTTGCCTTATTGAGCCGATATGCTGTTTTATTTTGGAGTCAGGGCCTACATCAAGGCACTACAGTGACTATTTCGGATGGCGTACAGCAGGAAAGAATTTCAAATGTTTTCTTTCAACCATTACTACTTTCAATGGCAGGGTTTTGTTTGTTGTTTCTTGCGCTTTTGTTGATTGGAACTCGGACTGAATTACGTGCCTGGAGATTAAAGATTCTTGAGGTAAGGGAGCAGATGCTATGATTCCAGATTTAGGAAATTATGCGGTTGAAGTAATCAGTGCTTATGGATTGAGTTTAATTGTATTAGGGTTTTTGATAGTTACCTTTTTGGTTCGAAACGCCCGTGTAAAGCAGCGACTTGCTGACGCTGAGGCGCGCAAAGATGCGTAATTGGCTATTT
>JAPKEA010000338.1 GCA_028822275.1 Planktomarina sp.
CCAAGAAACAATATATCTTGTGCTGTTGCCAGTTTCCCCGCTAGTTTTTTAACGGAGTTTTCGATGCTTAATGCTTGGTTGATCAGAATAGGAATTCGTTTGATATCGGCCAAATATGATTTAAATTGTGCCTCCGTAATAGTTCCCTTTACGCGACCTACTTTCAAAGCGAGCATTGCTAAAACGGTGAGTTGAGCGGTAAAAGCTTTGGTTGAGGCGACGCCAATTTCTACGCCCGCATGAATAGGAAGCACCAAATCACTTTCTCGTGCGATTGAGCTTTCTTCAACATTTACTACTGACATGATAGCTGCGTTTTGACTTGTCATGTACCGTAGTGCTGCCAAAGTATCAGCAGTTTCACCGGATTGGCTAACAAAAAGTGCACTGGTTCCGGGGGGGACAGGCGGCTCACGATACCTGAACTCCGACGCAATATCGACCTCAACTGGGACGCGAGCAATTTTCTCAAACCAGTACTTTGCAGTCAAAGCCGCATAAAAAGCAGTACCGCAAGCAACCATAGTGATCCGGTCAATTTGCGCCAAGTCCAAATCACTTTGAGGGATCCTGATGTCTAGACCGTCGTTAGTGATATAATTAGAAAGGGTGCGCTCCAAGGTTGACGGTTGTTCGGCAATTTCTTTTGCCATGAAATGTTTATATCCGGCCTTATCTACTTGGGCTGCATCAATTGTGATTGTCCGCATGGATCTCTTTGCGAGCTGGCCGTTCTTATCCCAAATTTTAATAGTGTCACGGGTCAAAACCGCAAAGTCGTCTTCTTCAAGGTAGGTTATTTTGTTGGTCAATGGCGCCAATGCGATAGCGTCAGAACCAATATACACTTCACCGCTTCCATGTCCGATTGCTAACGGTGAACCTTTTCGGGCGGCTATCAAGAGATCGTTTTCACCATGGAATAAAAATACTAATGCAAATGAACCTTCAAGGCGTGCGACTGTTAGCTCAGAAGCCTCACGCGGGGAGTGTCCGCGCGACATGTAGTATTGAGTTAATAGGGCTACGGTTTCGGTATCAGTGTCTGTTTTATACCCAATGCCATGCGCTCCAAGTTCGGTGCGTAACTCTTTGAAGTTCTCTACAATTCCGTTATGTACGACAGCAACGTTGCCAGATTGGTGGGGGTGTGCATTCAAAGTGGTGGGTGCACCATGCGTGGCCCAACGGGTGTGGCCAATGCCAGATTTTCCAGCTAATGGATTATGGACTAAAAGATCAGATAAGTTGACAAGTTTCCCTAAAGCACGCCGACGCTCAAGTGTTCCATTATTAACAGTGGCAATTCCGGCGCTGTCATACCCGCGATATTCGAGGCGCTTCAAGGCTTCGACCAAAATAGGAGCAACTTCGTTTTGTCCTAAAACCCCAACAATACCACACATTTTAATTACCCTTTTTAGAAGCTTTAATTGCCTTTAATTTTTTCATTAATTTAAATGCCAACCCGGGTTTGTTAACCTGTTTGCTCCTCCCCAAAGCCAATGCCCCACTTGGGACATCATTAACAATCACAGAGCCACTTGCAGTCAAGGCTTCATCCCCGATCTTAACAGGAGCTACCAGCATTGTGTTTGAACCGATAAAGACGTCTTGCCCGAGTGTTGTCTGGTGTTTCATTGCGCCATCATAATTACACGTAACGGTTCCTGCTCCAATATTAGTGCGTGCCCCGACATTAGCGTCTCCGATATAAGAAAGATGATTAACTTTAACATCTTCATGCAAAGTGCTCGCTTTGACCTCAACAAAATTACCAATTTTAACGTTTTCAGCAAGTTCGGCACCCGGACGCAGACGGGCATAAGGGCCTATAATGCAGCCACGAGAGACATGTGCACCTTCGAGGTGAGAGAAAGCCCGAATACGAGCGCCATTTTCAACAGTGACACCGGGCCCAAAAACTACGTTTTGTTCAATCACGGTGTCTCGCCCGATGAAAGTGTCAAAGGAAAAATGGACCGTTTCTGGGGCTGGCATTGTAATGCCGACCTTAAGTGCTTCCGCTCGACGTATCGTTTGAAAAGTGTGTTCGGCTTGTGCCAGTTCAACGCGGCTATTAACGCCCAATGTTTCCGATTCATCGCACTCAACTACAGTGCATACTGCGTTTTGTGCTGTCGCTAAGGCTACGATATCGGTTAAATAGTATTCTCCAACGGCGTTTTTATTGTCTAACTGCAACAAAAGTTCAAATAGCAAAGGGGCAGAGATACCCATCACGCCACTATTGCACAATGTAATGCTGCGTTCTTCGTCTGAGGCGTCTTTGAATTCGACAATCCTATCAAGTTTATCACCTTTTATAATCAGCCGACCGTATTTTCCTGGATCTGTAGTTTGAAAGCCTAAAACTGAAACTGCTGAAGTTACCAAACTGTCGTTCAACCGTTTCAAAGTTTTGGCTGAGATCAGAGGTGTGTCTCCGTAAAGAATAATTAAGTTCCCATTAAACCCTGCTAAAGTATTACGAGTTTGTTCTACCGCATGTCCGGTTCCTAGCTGCTCTGTTTGCAGAATGAGTTCACAGTTTTTGTCGTATGCTTTTGAAGCAACTTCAATCTCTTGCGCGCCATGTCCAGCAACAATTATTGAACGCGAAGGTTGCAGAGATTGCCCGGCTTTAAGGGTATGCGCCAATAAAGAGGCGCCTGCTACTTCATGAAGAACTTTTGGAATATCAGATTGCATCCGTGTACCTTTACCGGCCGCGAGGATTACAAGAGCAACAGTCATTTTAAGTATAGTCCTTCAAGTTACTGTTTAAACCTTTTACGGGTTATCACATATTCGACAAGTCCGTCGGTGGTAACAATAAAAGCTACAAACGTAACAAATGAGGCGAAAATATGCTTAAACCCTGCGTGGTCTTCGATTTGGATGGTACTTTGGCCGATACTAGTGGCGATTTGTTAAATGCGGCCAACGCATGCTTTAGGGGCTTGGGTCTAGGTGATTTATTAAGCGCTCCCAAAGATAGTGGTACGGCTCTAAAAGGTGGTAAGGCAATGCTCAAGCTCGGTTTTAAACGCGCAGGATGGTCCGACATGACTGAAGTAAACAGGCAATATCCTGTGCTATTGCGGGCTTATGCAAAAGATATTGCCTCACATACAGTTTTTTACGAAGGAGCGTTGGATGCTGTGAATCAATTGCGAGCGACTGGATTTGCCGTAGCTATATGTACCAATAAACCTGAAACTTTAGCCGTCCAGCTTTTGACTGAGCTTGGGCTTCTTGACTATTTTGATGTCATAATTGGTGCAGACACTTTGACCGTGCGCAAGCCAGATCCGGCGCCTTTTTGGGCAGCAGTCGATCGCTCTGGTGGAGATCGCAACCGGTGTTGTCTTATAGGAGACACGCAGACTGACCGTTTAACT
>JAPKEA010000339.1 GCA_028822275.1 Planktomarina sp.
GCACGGTCCCCCAGCATCCGAAAAGCTTGGGCAAAAACAATAGGAGCCAGACGCGATGTCAAAGCCATAGCTGCGGCGCGGTCCCCTGTTGAAAACCGCATAAGAAGCTCTGCATCCTGTTGATTTTGACTTATGTCTAAGGCCATCATGGCTCCTGCCTAAGCAATTCCACAGCTTGGGTAAATGGCCTGTCCATGCTAAAAAGTCAGGCCAAAATCAACGTTTAACTATTGTCGTTATTACGTTTTCTCTTATCTCTACGCTTGCCTTTACGGACATCGAATTCTTCATGCGAGATCATCCCATCTTCGTTTTCATCGAGATGTTCAAACATCCGTTCTCCACCGCGCTTGGCTCGCATTTCTGCTAGCTCAACAGTACCGTTGCCATCGACATCCAGTTGCTGGAACATCCATTTTGCCCGTTTTTTTAGTCTTTTCAAACGACTTTCATTAGCTTTGGCCGTCAGCTCCTCAATGCTCAGGCTGCCATTACCGTCTGTGTCGACTTTAGAAAACTCTGCGGCGCTGTAGGCTTGAACCTCAGCCTTGGTGATCTGTCCATCGCCATTGGCATCCACTGTCGAGAACTCAAGTTTATTGCCCCAATGGTCTCTTGCACTTGCGGATGAAAATGCGAGTGCAGCTGTGGTGGCCAATGCGAGAATTACGATCTTGTTCATTATGATTTTCCTTCAGTTAGTCTGTTCAGCGTTATCGCTGCGGGCATCAATTCCCGCGCTTGGTAATCATAAAACGCACCAGCTCAATGGTTCCGTCGCAAAAAGTGAAAAATATTGTGGCAGTATGTCCCAGTACCATTTGTAACCCATCTCGGTAATAAAGCACCCAACAAAGGATTTTTCCATGTCACCAGATCACCCCCTCAAATCTGCCCTGCTGCGTGGCTGGCGGCGTTGCTGTCCCAATTGTGGCAAGGGCGCGCTTTTGTATAAATACTTAAAGGTGCACGAAAGCTGCCAAAACTGTAATCAAAACCTTTACCATCACAGGGCAGACGATGGTCCAGCCTATCTGACAATCTTAATTGTTGGCCACATCATGGCCCCTTTGCTACACATCGTATTCGTTAAGTATCGCCCAGAACCCTGGATAATGGCCTTCGGGTTTAGTTTGGGCTGCATTTGGCTTTCTTTGTACCTTTTACCACGAATAAAAGGCTCAATCATTGCATTTCAATGGGCTCGCAGGCTTAATGGTTTCGCTACCGATACCTCTGGCAAACCTTTTTGAAATCAGTAACATTAAGCTATGAATGATATACCTATACGCGCAGCTTCAACAATTATTCTCTTGCGTGATTTTGATAGTAATCCCAGGGTTTTAATGGGCCAACGGGGTGCTGAAGCAGCCTTTATGCCCAATAAATTTGTATTTCCTGGTGGCGCTGTTGATGAAACAGACGCAGATATCTCTTTGCTTAATCCATTGCCACCTAACTGCTATGCAAACTTGCAAGATCACAGTTCGGGGCCATCACCTGACATTCTAGCAGTGGCTGCTATACGTGAATTATGGGAGGAAACAGGTCTAATTCTAGGAAAACCGCGCGAATGGCCTAATGCTCCAAGCGATTGGGCAGGATTTGCAGAAGCAGGGTGTCGCCCATCAGCCGAAAATCTATTTTTCTTTTTCAGAGCGATAACACCACCCGGAAAATCACGTCGTTTTGATGCTCGTTTTTTTCTCACAAGCGCAGAGCATCTGGCAAACGATCCAGATGATTTTTCCATGGCCTGCGATGAACTTTCTCACCTACAATGGGTTCCACTGGATAAAGTACGTTCTTTGAATTTACCATTTATCACCTCTATCGTATTAGGTGAAATTTCAGGCCTTGCCGAGATTGGTCCACCCAAGTCAGTGCCCTTCTTTCAAAATAACGACGAAGAAAGCTTATTTTTACGCCTGCAAAACTCAGTGAAATAGAATTATTAATGTGATAGATAAGGTTAACAAAACTACCGCAATAACTTCTTGCTTTTGTATTCTCTCTTTAAAAATAAAAAATGAAATAGCAAATGACATTAGAATTTCAACCTGACCCACTGCCTTAACGTAGGCTGCATTTTGCAATGCGAAGGCAGTAAACCAACACAGAGATCCTATTAGTGAGAGAAATCCAATCCAAATTGCAGTCTTCCAAGCCACCGCAACGGCCTTAATTTGTCCAGGCTCACGCAAATAAAGATAAATAGCCATTCCAGTAAGCTGGATCAGAATCGTAACCGCGAGTGTAAAACTAGAACGCGCAAAAACGTCTGCGGCTGTAACCTGTAAAACTGCAGCTCGATATAATACTGCGCAAAGACCAAAAAATACCCCACAGGATAATCCCAAAGCTGTAGCACGATTAAAAAATCGTGCTCCCCCATTACCTTGCAACGCGGCTGTATCTGACAAAATAACGACAGCAATAACTCCAATGCAAATTGCTGCAAGTGCAGGTAGACTAACACCCTCTCCTAACAACAATAATCCAAACCCCACAGCCAACAAAACTTCAGCTTTTTTGAAAGCAATTCCGACGGTGAAGTTACGTTGCTGAAATAAGGCTACGACACACATCGTCGCAATGACCTGACAAAAGCCACCAGCAGAGGCGTAAACATAGAAAATAGGTTTCGTTATTGGTAATTCATATTCACGCATCCAAGGATATAAAACGGCAACAAGTCCAATCAAAGGGGCCGAATAAAAAAAACGCGTGAAAGTGGCACCACCTGTCGATAGCGTGTCAATCCGCAATTTTTTCTGAAACATAAATCGGAAGGATTGTGCAAACGCTGCCAGTAATGTGATGGGAACCCATATCATACTCAGAACCGCCTTTTAGAAATATATTTAAACCTTAGGGTCAGGATTCTCAGTGTGCCCGTCAACAGCAATCACCTGCCCTGAAACCAGCCTTGAACTATCAGAACATAGAAACACGGCCATATTGGCAATGTCCTCGGCCGTTACCAAAGACCTCATTGATGTGCCCCCCGCATAGCCCTCGTGAATACGCTGATAAGTTGTTCCTTTTGCAACTGCTTCACGCTCCATCACGCCTTTCATACGCGGTCCCTCAACTGCGCCAGGACAAATCACATTCGCTCGTACGCCTGCTGGGCCCCACTCCATTGCCAATGTTTTCATAAATCCAATCACACCCCATTTGGCCGCTGCATATGGAGCTCGGTTGGGAAATCCATAGATTCCAGCAGTAGAGGAGGTTAACACAATCGCTCCTTTTGATGCCTTAAGCATTGGTCCACCGTATTTTGCAGCCAAAAATGCACCTTCCAAATTTACAGAAACGCAACGTCTCCAATCAGTGATCTGAATATCTTCCACAGCAGCAGTAGGCCCTGCGATACCTGCATTGGCACAAAGTGC
>JAPKEA010000340.1 GCA_028822275.1 Planktomarina sp.
AAAAGCTGCTCTGAAATCAGATATGAGACTTTCAGCCTTTTCATGTTGTGCCTTAGTCTCTTCAGAGACTTCTGTTTCAAGCTGCAGTAGTTCACTTTCTTTGAAATAATACATATTCTTTTGCTGGAACATACGTTCGAAAACCCACGGTGGAGTTTCAAACTCATTAAGGAAGCCAATTATTTCCGATACGGTAAACTGTGCTCTTTTTTGAGTGGCCCTAATCTTTTCTTCATCTGATGCTTTTCCAGAATAGAACTGATGGACCCCTAGATCACCTTCAGCACTCCTACGTGCACCCGCAAAAAACATAAATGAACATGCAGAGGCACAATTACCCGAACCATAAAGACTTTTCTTAGGGATATATGTTTTGAGGTTTTTATCATGGATAATTCCGGCTGTCTGCAGACCTTCATAAACATCACCACCAGGGCTAGATAAAACAATCAACTCTATATCGTGATTACGCAGAGCTTTACGAAATTCGAAACTATCATGTCGCTGAATATCATTGAAGAAGAACAATGTATTTGGCAGCTTATCAAAGTGTATGAAGCCACCATAATAATTGAGGCCAAAATCTTCTTTAATCTGTTTGAACAATTCAGCTTCTTTATCAGTAATAGTTTTAGCTGCCGTTGCTACCACCTTATCCATAAGTTTTTTGACGTTCTCAGTTACCTTGAGGTCAGACGTACTAAAATGCTTTTTGTTGTACGCAGTCAAAGCCGCTGCTGTACCTTTGCCATAAAGACCATCAATGGATGAGGTGTATAGGCCTAAGTCTTTGAGGTTTGATTGAAGCTTTTTGCGGTTAGCTATGGATAGGTTGATGAAGGCTGTTTGGAGGAGTGATTTCTTTTTATGAGCATATTGGAATCTATCACTTTTCCAGATACCTTTTTTTACAGTTCCATTGGCATAGGTAAAGGTACCTTGGCCACTGAAGGCATTATTTTTATACTGCCCAACGTAATTGTCGCCATTTGCAAAAATAGTAGTTCCTTGTCCGTTACTTTGGTTATTCTTCCACTCACCAGTGTATATTTCGCCATCGTCCCAAGTGTAGGTGCCAAAGCAGTTATTAAAGTGACCAATAGACGGACATGCAGGCAGAGCAAGCGTCGCTTGAACGCTGAACACCAGTACAGAAATCATCAGACAGATTTTGAGAGACGTACGGATCATCTGGCTAACTTAACCAAAAGTTGAGCATGACGGAAGTCATAGTGTTACAGCTCAGGCAGCACAATTACTTTAGAGTAAAACTTCATTCGTCCGTATTCCTATTATTTGGCAATCAGGGACACCTAATCTGTAAGGTGGGGGGACATATCAATACTTGACTTAACATATTAATGTGTTAAAAACATGTTAATGTGATAAATAGGAGTATTTAAAATGGCTAGGTATATGTCAAACTGGGGTGAGCAGCAGGAATTTGAAGCAAAGAATCCAGACGAAATTGTTTGTTGTCTGAAGAAGGTGTTTAAACGGGAAAATGAGAGTGATCCAGTTTTCTTAAAAAATCTAGCGTCTGACGCCACCATTTGGAGTGGTGCTAAGCTTAATGCGCAATGCAACCGTTCATTTGTGAAAAGTATAAAGGACACAAATTTACTGGTCAATTTAAGTAACCAAAGCGAAGAGCAAAAGACCGCTCTTTTGTCCAAATGGTCTGAAAACGGCTTTACTGACATTCACTTTGGAAAGTTAACAGCCAGACAATTAGAAACACATATACGACTGGCCCTTAAGTTTAGGAAAATTGCAAATAGCTTAAATGATCACAAAATGGCTGAAATTCTTAGTTGTGAACTTGCCGGCGCTGACTACCTAAAAAGATATGAGTTGCTAACTTATAAACAACAGCCAACTCCGTCAGCGGTTCTTAACTTTGTAATGACGACTATTCAGACGGAGGCACTTGCAAACCCAGCGGCAGATCATGTGTTCCCAAGTATTTACACAGATTTTCCAGGCGCACTACATGACTATGCTGTTATGTGGCAATTCACGTTAAACCGGCTAATGGGAAAAGAGTTTATTAGGTCAGCTCTGCACTTTCTCGCAGATTTGTTAACTCAACACCCCAGCCATCGGCATGACTTAATTTCTAAATATCTACCAACAAAAACTGTGCCCACAGAGGCGAAACTATATTTTGCATACGGGTCGAACATGGATCATAAACAGATGCTTAATAGATGCCCGGGCGCCGAATTCGTTGGATTGGCCAGCCTAAAGAATTTCGAATACTATATTGATGGTAGAGGAGTAGCATCTGTCAATCCAAAGCATGGAGCTACTACTTGGGGCGCGGTTTGGGACATTCAAGACTCCTCTGATTGGGAAGCCCTTGATCAATATGAAGGAGTTTCATCTAACATTTACAAAAGACTCGCCATTGAGGCCGATTGTGGTGGTCAATTAGAGATCTGTCAGGTTTACATTTCGACAACGCCCCAACTAGGCGTACCACGATTTGGGTATCAAGAAAAAATTACAGAGACCGTAATTTTTCACAAGAAACTCTATGAGAAAAAACTCTCAAAAATGGATGGCGAAACCGCTTCAGAACTTGGGTGGGATGGGTATGAATATCCTTTTGAATTGTGGTATAGTGAAATGAACAGTTGGCTAGGCGCTGAAAATGGATAATCTATTCAATGTCATCATGAAAAACCAAAGTTGGTCTGGCTCTCGTGACGAGTTTGTCAAATTAATATTGGAAATCGAAAATGGTGATCCAGAGCGAAGAGTGTTGAATTCTGTAAAAACCCCAAAGGAAGCACTGCCAATTAACTCCAGGCGCATTCAGTGGTTTTCGTCAAAAAACATCATGCCTAAGCCAAACGGTAAACTTTATGAATATGAGCATTTAGTCTATTATTGGTTGGCCATTCTCCTGAGACAACAAAATCTAACATTCAAACAGTTAGAGGGCTTAGCTTCGGATGTGAGCCTTAAGCAGGCCGAAGAAAGACTAGATCCGAAAAGCGGTAAGCTGAACCTTTTGGAAAACCCGGGCCATCCTTCCAATGCGTCCACCTCTGGAGCTGTAACGGAAGGTCTTCGAAGAATGGGGCGTAAAGAAGGGCGGGCATTGAAATCCACCTTAATACGTCTGGCAATCACGCCGTGGTGCCACGTCACTCTAAATGAAAATAATATATCCAATTTGACAACAGAAGACGCAGAAATATTGACCAACGCCTTTCGGCAATCACTATCTAGACTAATGTCAGAAACTTAATATTACTGCCAAGCCATCGGTCGTAAGCCTCAGTCCACCGCTGCCTTCAAGAAAGCCTTGGACAAACTAACCGGTGTCTACCAGTCTCGCTCCTCTAGTGGGATGCAATGGCAGGGTATCCAGCCGGTTATACAGT